>JAQGKB010000128.1 GCA_028290345.1 Hyphomicrobiales bacterium
CGGCCGCGCCATCGTTCGCGATCCGAAAGTGTTCCTGTTCGACGAGCCGCTCTCCAACCTCGATGCCGCGTTGCGCGTCGCCACCCGGCTCGAGATCGCAAAACTCCATCACGACATGCATAACGTCACCATGGTCTATGTGACCCACGATCAGGTCGAAGCGATGACGCTCGCCGATCGCATCTGCGTGCTGCGCGATGGGCTGGTCGAGCAGGTCGGCACGCCGCTGGAACTTTACGAAAACCCGCAATCGCTGTTCGTCGCCGGTTTCATCGGCTCGCCGAAGATGAACTTCCTTACCGGCAAGTTCGCCGAACCCTTCAAGGCCAAGACCATCGGCGCCCGTTCCGAGCACCTCGAGGTCAAGAGCAATGGCTCAGGCCTCTGGAAGGGGGAGGTGATCCACTCGGAAAACCTCGGTTCGGACAGCTACATCTATGTCGATGTCGGCTCCGATGAGCCGCTGATCGTGCGCGAGAACGGCACCGCCCTGCACCAGGCCGGCGACGTGCTGAGCGTTGGCCTCATCGAAGGTGAAAAGCTGCACAAATTCGACGCCGTCGGCAAGCCGTTCGACGCGTAAAATCCTATTCCGCCGCCAGCCGATCCGGCTCGGTGGCAGGCGGCAGGTGGCTGACCGTCGCGTGGCCGGCATGGATGTGGCTGGCTTCCGTCAGCTCGCGATGCAGCCGCGCCTCTTCTTCGGCCTTGGGCTTCGAGAAGCGAGCCAGCCCAAGATAGGCGATCGGGGTGAGGTAGAGCGTCGAGATCGCCGCAAAGCCCAGGCCCCCGACCATGATATAGCCCAGCGCCTGCCGCGCTTCGGCGCCGGCCCCATGCGCGATCACCAGCGGCACGCCGCCCAGAACCGTCGCGATCATCGTCATCATCACCGGCCGCAGCCGGATATTGGAGGCCTGCTCGATGGCATCGCGCACGCTCAGCCCCTGGTCGCGCAGCTGGTTCGCGAATTCGACGATCAGGATGCCGTTCTTGGCCATGATGCCGACCACGAGGATCAGCCCGATCTGGCTATAGACGTTGAGGCTCCCCCCGGTGACGCGCAGGGCAAAGATCGCGCAGGCGAGGCCAAACGGCACCGTCGCCATCACGATAACGGCGCTCCAGACGCTCTCGAACTGCGCCGCCAGCACCAATAGGATCACCACCAGTGCAAAGCCGAAGGTGACGGCGAGACCGTTATTGGATTCGCCGATGGTCTTGGCTTCGGCGAGCGGCAGGATGGCCGCACCCGCCGGCAGCAATGGCTTCGCCATGGCATAAGCCATGGTGTAGGCATCGCCCAGCGCCAGGCTGTCGCTGAGCGCGGCAGTGATCGACACGGCCCGGCGTTGCTGCTCGCGCCCGAGCGAGGGCGAAATCGGTCCCTCGTTGATCGAAACGATGGTCGACATCGGGACGAAGCGCCCGTCTGAAGTCTTGACGAAGATGCTTTCGAGATCGTGCGGATCGTTCACCGGGTTACTGGTCGAAAGGATGTTCACCGGATAGCTCGAATCCTGGATGAACACCGTTGCGACCTTGGTGCCGTCGATCATTGCCTGCATGGTGGTGCCGAGGCCGTTGATGTCGATGCCCAACTGCGCCGCCTTGTCGCGATCGATGGTGAGCGTCAACTGCGGCTGCGAGGTATCGTAGTTGACGGTGACCCGGCCGAAGCGCGGGTCCTTCTGCATCTCGGTACTGATCTTGTTGGCTGCATCGGCAAGCGTTACGTAGTTGTCGCCGACCACGGCAAACTGCAGGCCCGCGCCGCCGCCGCGAATGCCAAGGCTGTTGGGCTGGTTCACCTGCGCCCTGACGCCGGGCACGCGCTGCACGATCTGCGTCACATCGGCCGCGATCGCCTGCTGGCTGCGCAGGCGCTTGTCCCACGGCGCCAGTGTCAGCGTCAAAAACCCGTTGCTGGTGTTGCTGCCAAAGCCCGAGATCGAAAAGATCGACTGGACTTCGCCGGAGGCGCGCAGGGGTTGCAGCATGTCCTCGATCTTTTGCATCTGCGTGCGGGTGAAATCGAGGCTGACCGTCGCCGGCGCCGATATGCGCAGGCTGATCTGCGCCCGGTCCTCGGTCGGCGTCAGTTCCTGCCGCAGCGTGCCGAAAACCAGATACGCCGCGCCCGCGAACAGCAGCGCCACCAACAGGATCACCATCGGCATATTGAGGCACCAGCGCAGGGTGACCCGATAGATATCGGCCAGAATGCCGCCGAAGCGCTGGATCAGATTGGGCTTGCGCTTCTTGCCGCCAACCATTTCGTCATGGCTCTTGAGCATGCGCGAGGCGAGCATCGGCCCCAGCGTCAGCGCCACCACCGCCGAGAGGCCCACTGACATGGCAAGGGTAAAGCCGAACTCGCGGAACAGCCGCCCGGTCTGCCCGGGCAGGAACGATAGCGGAATGAACACCGCAGCCAGCGTTGCCGTGGTTGCGACCACGGCGAAGAACACTTCCTGCGTCCCGAGCACAGCCGCGGCGCGCGGGCCCAGCCCCATGCCGCGCCGTCGGGTGATGTTCTCGAGCACGACGATCGAATCGTCGACGACGATGCCGGTGGCCAGCACCAGCGCCAATAACGTCAGGATGTTGATCGAAAACCCGGCGAGATAGATGCCGGCAATGGTGCCGATCAGCGCCACCGGCATGGAAATCGCGGGTACCAGCGTAGCGCGCCAATCGAGCAGGAACAGGAAGATGATGGCAATGACGATGACCACGGCGATCAGCAGCGAGCGCTCCACCTCTTCGATGGCGCCGCTGATGAACACCGAATCGTCGCTCGAAACCTTGACCACCACTCCGGCCGGCAGGGTCTTGCTTAGCTCTGCGACCGCGGCACGCACGCCCTCGGAAATCTTCACGGTATTGGATTGTGCCTGGCGGACGATGCCCAGCCCAATCCCCGACTTGCCGTCCGAGCGCAGTCCGCTGTTGCTCGAGCTCGGCCCGAACACCACCTTGGCCACATCGCCCAGTCTCGTGGTGCCCTTGACGATGATGTTCTCGAATTCAGCCGGGGTCGAAACCTGCGCGATGGCACGGATGGCGATGTTCTGGTTGTTGCCGTTCAGGGTGCCGGCCGGGCTGTCGAACGCCACCGTCGCCAGCGCATTGGAGACATCGCCCACGGTCAGCCCCAGGCTTGCCAGCTTCACCTGGTCCACATCGATGGCAAAGGCCTTGGCCTGCTCGCCATAGATCTGGACGTCTGCCACGCCGGGCACGGCGGCCAACCGCTCGGAAATCACATTGTCGACCAGCGCCGTCAGGTCCTGCCGCGATACCTTATCCGAAGTCACCGACAATTGCAGGATGGCGGAGGCGTTGGGATCCGCCTTGACGATAATGGGCGGATCGACATTGTCCGGCAGGTCCCGCTGCACCCGGCTGATCGCATCGCGCATGTCCGAGGTCGCGCTGTCGAGATTGGTGCCGTCGGCAAAGCCGATGGTGATGCGGCTCTGCCCGAACGACGAACTCGACGAGATCGAGGCGACGCCCTGCACGCGCGCCACCGCGCCCTCAATGGTGGCGGTGATTTCGCGGTCGACGGTTTCGGCCGTCGCTCCGGTATAATTGGTGTTGATCGAGAGCACTGGCTGGTCGACATTGGGCAATTCACGCACTTCGACGCCGAAGAACCCGGCCAGCCCCGCCACTATGATCATGGCGTTGACCACCAGCGCCAGCACTGGTCGGCGTACGAACAGGGCCGCTATGGCGCCGCCGCGATCATTCTGGCTTGCAATCGACATGACGGCGTCTCCGGTTGCGGCGCGATCAGGGCTGAGCTGCTGCGGGATTGGAAGGCTTCTGTCCGGCTGGGCGGCCACCCTGGCCATCGGCATTCGCCGGCCTGCCGCCCTGGCCGGCTGGAGCTGCGTCGGGCTTGGGCGGCGCGCCGGGGGCGTCCGCAGCGGCGACGCCCTTGTCGTCGAGCAGGCGCACGCCTTGCCCGTCGGCCAATTGCTGCACGCCCTGGGTGACGACGGTATCGCCCGCCACCAAGGCCCCTTGCACCAAGACGCCATCACTATTGCGCTGGATGATGCTCACCATAGTCTGATGAATCTTGCCGTCCGCGTATTTCCAGACATACGCGCCTTTTGCCGACCATTGTATGGCCAGCGGATCGACTGCCGGCAATTGTTGTCCGGGAAAGTCCAATTGTACCGAAAACGACATGCCGGCGCGCAATTCGCCCTTCGGATTGGGAATGCTGCCCTGGATTTCGAGCGTACGGCTGACGGCATCGACCTTGTTGTCGATGGCGCTCACAGTGCCGGTGATGCTCTGCCCGGGCAACGCCACGGCCGATGCGGTCAGCGGCGTGCCGAGCTTGATCGCCGAGGAATAGCGCTCCGGCACGGCAAAGCTCACCAATACCGTCGAGGTGTCGTTGATGGTGGTGACTGCCGTTTGCGCATTGACGTAATTGCCCGGCGTCACCTGGAACAGCCCGACGGTGCCCCCGATCGGGGTGATGATCGAGCGCTTCTGCAGCGCCAGTTGCGCCGTGCGCAGCGCGAGCTTGGCATTGTCCAGCACTAGTTGCGCCGCCGATACCTGCACGGGCGTTGCCGAATTGGACTTGG
>JAQGKB010000139.1 GCA_028290345.1 Hyphomicrobiales bacterium
GAAGCACCGAAAGGCGGCGCGGATCATATTTGCCGTTCCGGTCGCCCCGCCGGAGACGATCGAGCAATTGCGCACCATGGTTGATGAGGTCGTTTGCCTGCAAACTCCGACCCCGTTCGTCTCGGTCGGCCAGCACTACGAGAGCTTTGGGCAGGTCAGCGACGACGAGGTGATCGCGTTGCTCGACGCCTATCACGAGCCGGCAGGCAGCTCCGAAATCTAGCTACAGTAGGCACAGCTTTCGCATGGTGAAGGCCTCGGCCCAGCGCTCTTCGGCCCGGCATTCCATGCCGCGCAACCGTGCCAGACTCTTGAAGGTTTCGGCATCGAACCAGTCTTTCGAGCGCTGGCTGCCAAAACAGTCGAGCAGAAGTTCGACCTTGGTGTCCATCGCGACCTGGCTGAGGGGCATGTAGACGTTGGGTTGCCCCAGATCGCCGTCCCATTTAGGGATCTCATATTCGAGGATGGCGTGGTCGCGAAAGACATTCCAGGTCAATCGGCTGATCTCGCGGTGGTCCTGATGGGCGTCGTCGCCCCGGTGAGTGAAGATGATATCGGGTGTGACCCTGAGGCTGAGCTCCGCCAGCCATTGCTTGATCGATCTGCTCTGATCGGGGAAAAAAGTGTCCTCGAAGGATCCGAGCTCCACCTTGTATTCCTCTGCGCCTTTCAGGAACTTTCGCGCGGAGGTGAGTGCCTCATCGGCCCGCGGGTTGATGGCGCTCAATACACACCAGGTTACGTCGACGCGAACGCCGGAAGCGATGAGGCTCAGGATAGTGCCCCCGACGCCAATTTCGATGTCATCGGAATGCGCGCCGAGGCAGAGGATCGAAAGCCGCTCCCCTGGAGCCGCGAGGCGCAGGCCCATCATCGCGTGGCCAGCGTCACATTGGTGGCGTACTTCTTCGAACCCCGGTCCGGGTTCCACGGCATGACGCCTTTTTCGACCATGTCCTCAAGCGTCTGCCAGTCGCGCAGGGTATCCATGGAGCGCCAGAAGCCTTCGTGCTTGTACGCTAGCAGTTGATTATCAGCGATAAGGCGGGTGAAGGGTTCGAGCACCAGTTCCTCGCCGTCGCGCATGTAGTCGAAGATTTCGGGCCGGAAGAGAAAGTAGCCGCCATTGATCCAGATGTCGGAATGATCCGAAGTCCGGAACTCGCGCACGCGGCCATCGTCGGCGATGTCGGCAAGATGATAGGTCAGCGGCGGGCGCACTGCCATGAAGCAGGCGAGCTTGCCGCTGGCCTCGAAGCGCTGGATCATGTCGTTCAGGTCCACGTCGGTCAGGCCGTCGCTGTAGTTGGCAAGGAACATGTCCTCGCCCTTGACGTGTTCCCTCGCTGCCCACAACCGCTCGCCGATATTGCGCCAGATGCCGGTATCGAGCAGCGTCACGCGCCAATCCTTCTTCGCATCATCCAGCAGCCGCACGTCCTTGCCGCCGTCCGAGACGATACAATCGGCAAAGCTCTGCGGCCGGCTGTTGAGGAAGAAGTCCTTGACCACATTGGCCTTGTAGCCAAGGCACAGCACGAAATCGTCATGCCCGTAGCTGCTATAATATTCCATGACATGACGCAGGATCGGCTGGTGGCCGAGCGGGATCATCGGTTTTGGGATGCTCTCGGAATATTCGCGGATGCGCGTTCCGAGACCGCCGCAGAAAAGGACGACTTTCATGACGTTATCTCCCTCGGATCGATGACCCGGACAGTGGGGATCGGGACGATGAACTTGCCGCCCCAGACGGCGATATGGCGCATCTGGGAGATGATCTCGTCCTTGAGGTTCCATGGCAGGATCAGGACATAATCGGGCTTTGCCGCTTCGAGCGCAGCAACCGGATAGATCGGGATGTGCATGCCCGGAGTGAAACGGCCGTGCTTGTAGGTATTGCGATCAACGGTGAAATCGAGGAAATCGGTTCCGATGGCGCAGTAGTTGAGCAGCGTATTGCCCTTGCCGGGCGCGCCATAGCCGCAGATCGTCTTGCCTTTGTTCTTCTCCTGGATCAGGAAGGCCAGCAGGTCGCGCTTGGCCCGTCGCGCTTTTTCGCCGAATGCCTCGTAGGTCGCGATCTCGGTCAGCCCGTTTTGGCCCTCGCATTCGAGGATTTCGCCGACCTTCTTCTGGACGCCATGCCAGCTGTCCTGATGCGCGAGATAGACGCGCAGCGACCCGCCATGCGTGGTCAGTTCCTCGACATCGATCACCTTCAGGCCGTGACGCTTGGCCATCTTGCAGATGGTGTAGAGCGAAAAGTACGAGAAATGCTCGTGATAGATGGTGTCGAACTGGCTCTCGGCAATCAGCCGCTCAAGGTGCGGAAATTCGAGGGTGATGACACCCTCGGGATTGAGGATCATCTGCATGCCGGCGACGAAATCGTTGAGGTCCGGCACCTGGGCCAAGACATTGTTGCCGATGATGAGATCGGCGCTGATGCCCTCCTCGATCAGCGTTTCGGCCAGGCGGACACCGAAGAAATCGACGCGGGTCGGTACGCCCTTTTCGATTGCAGCGCGCGCTACGTTGGCTGCCGGCTCGATCCCGAGGACGGGCACCCCGAGCGGCGCGAAATGCTGCAGCAGATAGCCGTCATTGCTGGCGAGTTCGATGACCAGACTGTCCCGCGCGAGCGACAAGCGCTGGGTTATCGCCTCGCAGTAGGCCTTTGCGTGCGCGACCCAACTCGTCGAGAACGAGGAGAAATAGGCGTATTCGGTGAAGATGCTGTCTGGGCTCACATATTCCTTGAGCTGGACCAGCAGGCACTCTTCGCAAACCATCACGTGGAGTGGAAAATAGGCTTCCATGCTGTCGACCTGATCGGCCAGGAGGAAGCTTTCGCAGGGCGGCGACATGCCCAGATCGACGAATGTGCGGTGAAGGTCCGAACCGCAGAGCCTGCATTTGCTGGCCGCGGGTGCCGATTGCGCGCTTCTGGGCCCGACGGCCGTCTCGTGAAGGTTCATCATTATGCTCCAACCTCGTGCCCCGGATACGAGTCTCCCAACGGGCCATACGGCCGCGGAAGCGTCTCGACCCGCTGAAAAGCTACTAGAGGCCCCCTGGGGAGCCGAGACGGCAAAATGGCCGAAGGCTTCATCCGTTCGGATGCTTCTTTGGGTGGAGGCCCCTAGCCCGTTTTGGGTTCTTTTCTTTGCTGCACGGTTGGATGAAAAAACCTGCGCAGAAACATGGATCGCGCAAATGAATTTTACCGAAACCGGACTGAAGGGCGCCTGGCTTGTTCAAACATCGCCGCAGCAGGATTCGCGCGGTTCATTTGCGCGCACGTTTTGCGAACGCGAATTCAGTGAACACGGGCTGGAAGTCCGCTTCGTCCAGCACAGCATTTCGCACTCCGTGCAAAAGGGCACAGTGCGCGGCATGCATTTCCAGCAGGTGCCGTATGGCGAGGTCAAATTGGTCTCGTGCATAAAGGGCGCCATTCTCGATGTCATCGTCGACATGCGGCAGAACTCGCCGACACGGTTGCAGTGGAAGGCCTTCGAATTGACCGCCGACAACGGCCGCGAGCTCTATGTTCCCAAGGGCTTCGCCCACGGTTTTCAGACACTGATGAAGGATGCAGTCGTTCAGTACCGGATTTCCGAGTTCCATACGCCGGAAGCCGCGCGGGGCGTGCGGTTCGACGATCCGGCCATAGGGTTGGAATGGCCGTTGCCGCCCAGTGTCGTCTCCGACAAGGACCGCTCCTGGCCCCTGCTCCACGCCTTGGTCTAGGCTTCGGCCAGCAATCCTGCTTCACGCAGGCGACCTGCGGCACGAGCAATGTCGCTGAACGCTATTCCCGAACGCTCCGCTATCGCCAGCAGGCTGTTGCTCCCATCCGCAAGATTGAGCACCCACAGTAGCGCCATGGCGTTCTGGCCGGTCGATTTGTTGCCGCCGGTATCGGCGTAGAGTCCCCGCCGCCCCAGCTGCGGCTCGCCCTTCGGCGACAGGTTCAGTGGCGTCCAATCCTTCTCGATGATCTCCAATGCGTCGGAAATCATGCGGTAGGACGACGCCAGGTGCTCGGGCCGGATGAAATCGAGGTTGTCAGCGGAGGTGTGATATTCAGGAAATGTGGCGAAGGCGCTGCGCTGGAACAGGCCGACGGGCATATTGAAGCCGGGCGAGCAGAATTGGCGCTCGTCATAGCCGTAGGGCGAAAAGTCCAGCAGCTTTTGGTTGGCAAACCCCGAATGTTGCACGACGTGGATCATGGCCCGGTCGATGATAGCGATGCCGCGGCGGCTGCGCTTGTAAGTGGGCCCGCCGCCATCGCCAACGCAGGAGACGACCAATCCATGGTCGATTGCGGGGACTTTGTCTTCGTTGCGTGACAGCCAGGCAAGCGAACCGATAGTCCCCGGCGCAAAGACAAAGCGATAGCTGTAGCGAGTGGTTCGGCCCTGCAAATGCCGCGCCAAACAGGTCAGCAAGGCCAGCCCGGAGCAATTGTCATTGGCCAGGGAGGGATGGCAAATATGGGCGTAGAGCAGGATCTCCCGATCGGAGTTGCCGCGATGAAGGTGCTCGCCATAGCTGAGGCTGCCATCCTTCAGTTCGGAATCGATGCAGACCTCGTACTCGCCTTCGGGGAGTGCAATGAGTTGCTTGTGGCTCATGCAGAATCCCCAGCGCTCGGCATAGTAGGACGTGCGGTAGGGGATCAAGTCCGGCTGCTCGGGTAGCGTGAAGACGTGCTGCTTGAGTTCGGCCAGCGCGATTGTCGCGTGAACCGGGGCGCTGTAGTTGAGCACGTGCAGGTTCGAGGCGGCAAAATCGACAATGCGACGGCCCGCCTTATCCTTGATAAAGGCGTCTCGGATCACCCACTCGTTCGGGATGGTCCAATCGAAGGCCGGAGAGCCGGACGGCACCTCGTGGCGGGCGAGATCGATGTGCCGGCCAAGGATATCGAGCGTCTGGCGGACGCCGTCGCCGGTGATGCTACGGCAGATGGGAAATATCTCCGCCGCCAGATCGAAAATTTCCGCCCCGATATCGTCGGCTTCGATCTGCGGCCAGATATTCATGGCGCTAGGCTTTGACCCGGCGAGGTGCGCGATGGCAACCGGCGCGAGGTGTCCGCCCCTAGCGGTCGCAACTGATCGTCCAGCACGCCGCTGCTGATCAAGGACTTGAGGTGGGCAACGCGTTGGTAACGCGGCCCCTCGAATTCCTCCTTGGTCAGTTTTGAATGCTTGTAGGCTGCATAGAGCTGTTCGGCGCCTTTCCTGGCGTCCCAGCGCGGCTTGGATTCCGGCAGCGCCTTGGCGATCTTGTCGAAACTGACGCGGTAGGAGCGGTTGTCGGGTGCGGCACCATCGGCAAACTCCAACCTGCAGTCGGGCACGACTTTCGCAACGATCTCCGCGATCTCGCGGATCCGATAGTTGTGGGCGGTGACGCCGACATTGAAAGCCTGGTTGTGGACGACGTGCTTGGGCGCCTTGATGCCGGCGATGAATGCGCGCGCGATGTCCTCGATGTGGACAATCGGCCGCCAGGGCGTGCCGTCCGATTTGAGCAGGATCACCCCCTCGGTCACCGCCCAGGCGACGAGATTGTTGAGCACGATGTCGAAGCGGATGCGCGGCGAGAGACCGTAGGCGGTGGCAGGTCGGAAATAAGTAGGGGAGAAGTTGGTGTCGGCCAGTTCGGCAATGTCACGTTCGGCCAGAACCTTGGATTTGCCATAGGGCGTCTGCGGATTGAGCGCGCCGGTTTCGTCGATCATCTCGTCGCCGGACAGCCCATAATTGCTGCAGGATGAAGCGAGGAGAAAGCGCTCTACGCCGGCGTGCTTTGCTGCGGCCGCCAGGCGGACGCTGCCCTTGTGGTTTATGGCGTAGGTAATATCCGGGTTGAGATTGCTCAGCGGATCGTTGGAGAGTGCGGCAAGATGGATAACCGCATCGAACCCCTCGAGGTCCTTCGGTGTCACGTCACGCACGTCGCGCCTGATGGTGGGGACCGGCACGGAGGTCCCACCCGGGCGATAGGTGCAGCGGCTGTAGAGATCGATGTCGAGCCCCGACACTTCATGTCCAACACCTATCAGCATCGGCACCATCACCGAGCCTATATAACCGCGATGTCCCGTGACCAATACCTTCATGGCAGTACCTCGTTTGGCAAAATGCTCCGCCGAAGCTACAAACTGGAGGCATGGCTCGCGAGGGTGCCCATCGGTTGAAGTCCATACCGCAATGGATGCATCCGGGTACCCCTTCTGCCGAGCGGATCGAGTTCGGTCAGCCTCTGGCGGAGAGCACCAGCAGCCAGTCGGTGAAGCCATTGCGATTCAGCGGTCCAGGCGGTGCGAACCTTTGCGGCCCGGTCGTGGGAAAGTCCTCGGGGTCGCTGAATTCGCCGCTGGTCGGATCGAACCAGCGGGCACTGACGCGAGCACCGTTCAATTTGGAGAGCTCCAGCGTAACTCGGTTCGCGGTCGAGAGGTAAACCACCGCGAACGAACCGTCGACCGCCCTGCCCGCAACCGCGGTTCGATTGCCGTCGACCCGACGATCCAGGATCTCTCCGCTGTCGGCGCGCAGCCTCCACCAGTCGAGGCTCTCGAACAGGCGCGGCACATATTGCATGCTGCGCGACCCGCCGCTTGCTAGCGCCGCCTGCCAACTGATCCAGCTGCGCTGGATTCCCGGGGCGTCAAAATGCCAGATCGGACTATTGCCAAAGACCTGGCCGGCCGCGCCCGCAAGGATCGCGGAGTAAGCCGATTTGCGTGTCAATTGCTCGCCCGTGCCGTGCTCCCCTTCGTATAGGCTTTCGATGAGCAGGACCGGCCTTGGATCAGTGTGCCCGGTTTCGGCGGCAACAGCGGCGTAGACGTCGTCGTAGGTGTATGCGGTGTCGAGATCGAGCCATCGATCGCCGGCCCAGTAGTCGGAGGTCACGGTGTCGCGTGAAGAGTGTACCGTTTTCAGGGCGAGCGGGTTGGCGGCGGTGAGCCCTTCGACCATCGCGCGGATCAGAGTCTTGTCCGGCGCGTCATAGTCGCCACCGAGTACCCACACGATGTTGCTCAAGTCCTTGTAGCGGTTGCCAAGGTAGGCGCCGTATGATTTGAGCGATTGCGCACCGGACCGCGCCATTTCCGCATACCAGCCCTCGCCGCCCCCGCCAGCCCCGAGGTAGGCGGGCACAAGAAGGACCAGGATCCCCTTGCTGGCCGCCGTTTCCAGGACCCATTTTGCGTCAACGAAATAGGCGTCGTTGGGGGTAGCGAAGTTGCCGCTCTCCGAAAATGGCTGCCGTCCGTAAGCATTGGCCGGCGGGTTGGTGGAAAAGCGGTGCTCGATCAATGATACCAGGATGGGATTGAAGCCACGCTGTTGCCGGTCCGAGAGATACTGCTCGGCGTCATCGCGA
>JAQGKB010000141.1 GCA_028290345.1 Hyphomicrobiales bacterium
GCTGGGCGACATGTTCGGTCGCGCCAGGATCTACAATCTGGGCTTCGCCCTGTTCACGCTGGCCTCGCTGCTGCTCAGTTTCATGCCAACCGGCGATAGCGCCGCGGCATATCTCGTGTGGATGCGCATCGTGCAGGGCGTCGGCGGGGCGATGATCACCGCCACCTCGACGGCCATTCTTGTCGATGCTTTCCCCCCGCACCAGCGCGGCTTGGCGCTCGGTATCAACACCATGGCGGCGATCGGCGGCCAGTTCGTCGGGCTGATCCTGGGTGGGCTGCTGGCGGACCTCAACTGGCGGCTGGTTTTCTGGGTCAACGTGCCGATCGGCATCATCGGCACCGTCTGGGGCTTCTGGGCCCTGCGCGACGGCGCGTTGCCACAGAAGCGCGGCCGGCTTGACTGGTGGGGCAACATCACCTTCGCGCTCGGGCTCGTGTTGATCCTGACCGGCGTCAATGACGGGATTCAGCCCTACGGCAGCGCTCTTATGGCCTGGGGCAGCCCCAAGGTCCTCGTGGAGCTGCTCGTTGGCCTTGCGTTCCTCGTCGCGTTCTTCTTCATCGAGAAGCGCGTCAAGCTGCCGATGTTCGATTTCAATCTCTTCCGCATTCGCCCGTTCGCGGCCGGGATTTCGGCGAGTTTCCTGACCTCGATCGCGCGCGGCGGGCTGCAGTTCATGATGATCATCTGGCTGCAGGGTATCTGGCTGCCGCTGCACGGCTATAGCTTTGAATCGACGCCGCTCTGGGCCGGCATCTTCATGCTGCCCCTGACCGTGGGCGTGTTGCTCATCGGCCCGGTCGCCGGCATCCTTTCGGACAAGTATGGCCCCCGGCTCTTCGCTGCAGGCGGGATGGTGCTGGGTGCCGCGACGTTCCTGGGGCTGATGCTGCTCAATGCCGATTTCGACTATACGATCTTCGCTGCCCTGCTGTTCCTCAATGGCGTCGGATCGGGCCTGTTCAGCGCGCCCAACGGCACGCAGATCATGAACGCGGTACCGGCCGCCGAACGCGGCCAGGCATCAGGCGTGCGGGCCACCAGCATGAATGCCGGCCAAGTGCTCTCGATCGGCGTGTTCTTCACGCTGATGATCATCGGCTTGGCGTGGAGCCTGCCGGAGGTCATGCAGACGCGGCTGGTTGCGCAGGGGCTGCCGGCAGACGTGGCGGCGCAGGTCGCGGCCGAGCCTCCGGTTGCAAGCCTGTTTGCGGCGTTCCTCGGTTACAACCCGATGGGCGAACTCATCCCGGCGGCCGCCCTTCAGGCCTTGCCCGCAGCACAGGCGGCAACGATCACCGGCAAGGAGTTCTTCCCTTCTCTGCTGTCCGGCCCGTTCATGGTTGGCATCAAGATCGCGTTCTCGATCTCGCTGCTGCTCTACCTGCTCGCGGCCCTCGCGTCCTGGCTCGGCGGATCGACCGAGACGGCCGAAGCCAGGGAAGAGGACGAGGCCCTCGCAGCGGCCGCCCAATAGGTTAGCGCCGGGCGCATGGCTGCCCCCGCTCGGGAGTTTGTTGCATGCCCTCCGCTGTCCCCCACATAAGGTGTGGCGGCAGCGGAGGGTTCATTAATGCAACCTCGCGAAAGACAAAAAGTGGTCATTGTCGGCGGCGGCTTTGGCGGTTTGTCTGCTGCCCAGACGCTCGCTGACGCCGGGCTGGACATTACGCTGGTCGACCGGCGCAACCATCATCTGTTCCAACCACTGCTGTACCAGGTCGCTACGGCCCAGCTCAGCACTTCCGAAATTGCCTGGCCGATCCGTCAGCTCGTGCGCAAACGCCCGGACGTCACTACCGTTCTCGGCGAAGTCACCAATATCGACACCGAGGCAAAGCAGGTGGTGCTCGCGGATGGCGGCACCCTGCCCTATGACTGGCTGATCCTCGCTACGGGCGCGCGGCACGCCTATTTCGGTCACGATGAGTGGGAGCAATTCGCTCCAGGCCTGAAGACGCTGGAGGATGCAACCGATATCCGGCGGCGGCTGCTGTTGTCGTTCGAGCGCGCCGAGCGCGAGACCGATCCCGAGCGCCGCAGGGCCCTGTTGACCTTCGTCATCATCGGCGGCGGCCCTACCGGGGTGGAACTGGCCGGAGCGATCAGTGAATTGGCGTTCTCATCGCTGAGCCAGGAATTCCGTTCCATCCACGCGGGCGATGCGCGCGTGATCCTGATCGAGGCGGCGGACCGGGTGCTGCTGAATTTCAAGCCGGATCTCTCGGCCTACGCCAAGCGGGCGCTCGAGCGGCTCGGCGTCGAGGTTCGCCTCGATGCGCGGGTCACCGCCGTGGATGCGAATGGCGTGGTTTTCGGTGGCCAGCGGCTCGATGCGGCGACAATCCTATGGGCTGCTGGGGTGCAGGCCTCGCCGGCGGCACAGTGGCTCGGCGTCGAAGCCGACCGTGCCGGGCGGATCAAGGTTCTGCCGGACCTAAGCGTTCCCGGCCATCCCGATATCTTTGCCGTCGGCGACACCGCGACGATCACCATGCCGGACGGCAAGCAGGTTCCCGGCATCGGCGATGCGGCCAAGCAGACCGGCCGGCACGCCGCCAACGTGATAAAGGCGCGGCTGGCCGGCGATGCCAAGGAAATGCCGTTCCGATACCATCACGCGGGGGATCTCGCCACCATCGGCAAGCGCTCGGCAGTCATCGACTTCGGTTGGCTCAAGCTCACCGGACGGCCGGCCTGGTGGGTGTGGGGCCTTGCCCACATCTATTTCCTGATCGGCGTCAAGAACCGTATCTTTGTGGCGCTGAGCTGGTTGTGGATCTATCTCAGCGGCCAGCGGGCCGCGCGGCTGATCACCCAGGGCGATACCAAGGAGAATGCAAGGCTGCGCTAAGGCGCGCTATCGCGGCAATCCGTTGCTGGCGAGGCTCGCATTGTAGTAGCGCGGGTCGTCGGTGACTTCCGGGCCGAGCCAGCCCGGCAGCGTGAATTCCACGTCGGACCTGCTGAGCTCGAGTTCGGCGATCACGAGGCCCACCAGTTTTCCGGCAAAAACGTCGACCTGCCATTTGCAAGGGCCGACGGGAACGGTGTGGCGGCGCTTTTCCAGAATTCGGTCGTCGCAGAGTTGCAGCAGCATAGGCGCGTCGGCAACCGGGATCGGGTACTCGAACTCGAACCGTTCGCGGCCCTTGTCCGTACTCTTGACCGTGAGCACAGCAGACTCGTCATCCACGATGCGCACGCGGACGACGGCTTTCGGACTGGCGGCCAGGTAGCCTTGGTGGATGAGATGACTCTCCGTCACGCCCGCCTGCCAAGCATCATTCTTTACCAGAAACTTGCGTTCGATTTCCTTGGCCAACACGCGTCCTTGCTGCAGCGGGCGCGCTAACTGCGCCAATCGCCCCAATATTGCGCATAGCGCTCGACAAAGGCTCGCGGCCTTTCGGCCGAAAGTTCGCCCCCAAGCTCGAACGCCTGCCCCTCGAGTTCGTGCTTCTTGTGGTCGACGGCGGCATCGATCGCCTCAAGGTCCTCGGCAAGCTCGGGGAAATCGCGAGCCTTGTCGAAGGTCTCGCCCAGCACCACCAGATTGTGATGGTCGCCGAGCACATCGGAGAGCTGGTCGGCACATTCGCGGAAGCCGCTCAGCACTTCAGGGGCCGACGCGCGCAGCAACTCCAGATGGTGCAGGTGGTATTTCGCCATTTTACGCCACTCGTGAAAGCTGACCGGATCGGATCGCCTGGCGGACTCGTCCATCGCGGCCCGCATCGTGACATAGACGCGCTTCAACCCTCCACCGATCGCCTCAAAGCCGTCAGCCGTCAGCGTCCAGTCTCCGACGCGGCGCCCGACGGCGCTGAGTTGATCGTCGCACTTGACCAGGACTTCCGACATCTGCCGGTCGCCGGCGGCCGTCGTGGCGTGCTGCATCAGCCACTGCCGGGCGATACCCGACGGGCGAAGATTGGTATGCTTCCAAAGGCTATCGTAGGTCTGGGGCAGGACCGCCGCGTCCCGCAACTGTGAAAGGCCGGCTGAGGCGTCCCGAATGGCCTGATTTTCGAGCCTGTAGGCAGGAAAGCTCGGCCTTACCAACCGGATAAGCCCGCGGAGCCGTTTGCAGCGGCGGCGGGCATTGTGAACGATCTTGCTGCTATCGGAGTCCGTGCTGCGCAGTTCCGCCAGCGCATTCTCAAGCTGCCCGAGTGCTATGCGGCGGAGCCCATGCTCGACCGTCTTATCGTCCTTAAGGAATTTGAACGTCACGGGCAGGTCCCTTCCACCGCTCCGGCGAGGGTTGTTAAAATTTATTATGCGCTGTTTTCAGAGCGAAACCAGAACTTTCCGGTGTGCCCGGATCATCGTTGCAAATTGGGAATTTTCGACAACAAAAAGCCGGGCGCCCGAAGGCTCCCGGCTTCCAAACCGTGCAGCGCTAAATATTAAGCGGCGGCGATGGTGTTGACGGCAATCTTGCCGGTGCGGCGGTCTTCGGCGGTGTCGAACGAGACCTTCTGGCCTTCGTTCAGGCCGCGCATACCAGCGCGTTCAAGAGCGGTAGCGTGGACGAACACGTCCTTGCCGCCTGAATCGGGCTGAATGAAACCGAAGCCCTTTTGGTCGTTGTAGAATTTTACAGTGCCCGTCTGCATGGTAGGTCCTTTGATTACGTCTGTTACTTGAGCTCGGATCGCACCGAGGTGCTCACTATTGCTCGGCTAGTCGATGTTTGGAGAAGCTTTGAACGTGCGCCTAGCCTGCTTTAGGGGCGAAACGGCCGAATGTCAGCCAAATGTCGATGCTTCCTAGATAGCTGCAGAAAAGCCATTTTGCAAGTCCTTGCGTGAGATTGCCTCCTATCAACCTGCCAATCGGGCGATCGCATACACTAAAAGCCACCGCCGTTCGGGTTTGCTTTTGCTCCACTTGCCGCGCAAAGCATACGCCGCCATGCCGCGCTAGACTAGCGCAGCACCCAATCCGAGGTTGCTGGCAAAGCCTTCGGTGGAGACTTCGAAGGCTCGCCTCAGGGCCGATGCAAGGCCGGGAACCCATCGACCTGACGCCGGGTTCTGCTTCCAAAGGATGATGGAGCAAATCATCGCAAGCAAGGAAAAATGGTCGCGTGAGGTTACCGAGCACAGCGACGCGCTCGATCTCGAGGCGAACGTCTTCGAATGGCACGACCCCAAAAAGATTGCCGCCTCGTTGAAGCGGTCCGCCGAACACAGCAAGCGGCGCAAGGCCGAACCATACCAGTCGGCGATGTCGATGCTGAATTTCTACGTCAACCGTGCCGGCAGCAACCTGCCCGCCGAGCGGAAGCGAGTACTCGAGCAGGCCAAGGACGAATTGCGCAAGGCGTTCCATCGAGAGGAAAGCTGATGGCCCAGGGAAGTTGGCAATCCAGTTTTCTCCTTTGCCAATGTCCTCTGCTCATCCGCGCTTCGCGCTCGCGTCGATCAGCAGCTCGGCGGTCTTGACCAGCGAAGTTGCCGGGCCGCCGCCATGGAAAATCTGGCCGGTGATGAAGGTGCCTTCGATCAGCAACAGCAGCCCATCGCCGAGCGCGGCCGGGTCCGCGGCGCCCAATTCGCCGGCGATCTGGCGCAGGCGTTGCCGCAGGTCGCGCTTGTGCGCCTCGCTGACCAGCCGCGCCGGGTGCGTCGCTTCCGGATACTCGACGCCGGCGTTGGAAAGGCCGCAACCACGGTAGGCGGGGGCTGTCGCACGCTGGGCCAAACCCGCGAGATAATCGAGGATCTGCTTGCGCGGATCACCGGGATGCGCCGCCATGGCGGCGTCGAAGCGGGTCCAGAATTCGTGCTGGTACAGGCGCAGGTAGGAAGCCGCGAGTTCGTCCTTGGATGGAAAGCTGCGGTAAAGGCTCGGCTTGGTCACGCCGGCCCGCTGCACAACTTCATCCACCCCGACGGCGCGAATGCCGTCGCGATAGAACAATTCCCGCGCGCTTTGCAGGATGCGGTCCGCCGCCCGTACCGGCTTCTCGCCTCCCCCATCTGCGGGGTGAAGGTCGATATCGGATCTGGATATGCTCATTGTCGGCCCTTGACGTGTTACCGATCGGTACGTACGGTGCACGCAACAGATACGTACCGGTAAGTAACATGACAATAGTCCACAAACGTTCGTTTGGCCAGCGCTATGCCTTTGTGGTGGTGGCGGTGATCTTTTGTGCCTTGCTGATCTCCTCCGCCATGCGCTCCGCCCCAGGCGTGCTGATGCTGCCGCTGCAGAACGCCTTCGGCTGGGGCCGCGACACGATTTCACTCTCCGCCGCCATCGGCATCTTGATCTATGGCCTCGCGGGACCGTTCGCGGCGGCGTTGATGGAGCGCATCGGCTTGCGCCGCACGGTGCTGGCCGCCTTGGCGCTGATGTCCGTCTCGACGGCCTCCAGCCTGCTGATGACACAGCCCTGGCACCTGATGCTGACCTGGGGCATCGTTTCCGGCATCGCGACAGGATCGGTGGCGGCCGTGCTCGGCGCTACCATCGTCAATCGCTGGTTCACGACCAATCGCGGGCTAGTGATGGGGTTGATGTCGGCCAGCACGGCGACCGGTACGCTGATCTTCCTGCCGGCCATGGCCGCGCTCGCCGAATCCGGAGGGTGGCAGACGGTGGTGATTGCCATCGCCATTGCAGCGGCGCTGCTGATCCCGCTGGTCTATTTCCTTGTGCCGGAACGGCCCGGCGCCATCGGACTTACCCGGTTCGGAGCCAAGTCCGACGAGGTGCCGGAGCCGCCGAGGGCAGCGCAGCGTGGCTTCCTGACGGAGACCTTCACGATCCTGCGCAACGCCGCTGCGACGCGCACCTTCTGGTTCCTGTTCGCGACCTTCTTCATCTGCGGATTCACCACGAACGGGCTGATCGGCACCCACCTCATCGCCTTCTGCGGCGATCACGGCATCCCCGAGGTGCAGGCGGCGGGCCTGCTGGCTCTGATGGGCGTTTTCGATCTGATCGGCACGACGTTTTCGGGCTGGCTGACCGACCGTTTCGACCCGCGGAAGCTGCTTTTCGTCTACTACGGCGTTCGCGGGCTATCGCTGCTCTACCTGCCCTATTCCGGCTTTTCGGGCGTCAGCCTCACCATCTTTGCCGTGTTCTACGGCCTCGACTGGATTGCAACGGTGCCGCCCACGCTGAAGCTCGCCAACGAGAAGTTCGGCGACAGGTCCGGCCCGATCGTCTTCGGCTGGGTTCTGGCCGGGCACCAGGCTGGCGGGGCCACGGCGGCGTTCCTTGGCGGCTTCATGCGCGAATGGCAGGGGAACTACACCATGGCGTTCCTGCTTGCCGGGACTACCGGGCTGGTCGCAGCGGCCATCGCCATGATGATCAACCGGGAGAAGCCGGAACCGATGCTGCGGGAAAAGCTGGCCTGAGCCGCTTACTCGATCACGTCGGCTTCGGGGCGGTCATTGCCCCGGGCCAGTTCCTCGTGCCACTTGCCGTCAGCATCCTCATAGAGGATCGCATGGGTCTCGCCCGGCCGCATCTGCTCGGCAGCGACGGCATGGGCTGCCCGCGTCGCGTCTTCGCGCGTCCTGAACGTTTCAGAAAACACATCGCCGAGCTTATAGGCCCAGCCGCCGTCGTGCTGAACGATATGGTAGTGAACTGCCATTGCATGCTCCTTCTATAGACCTGCGACGCCGATCCGGCCCGCCCAACGTCGCGCGGGCGGGCCTGTGCGTCAATGACCGAAAAGGGCGTCTTCTGTGTGTTCCAGGATCGAGGGGATGACCAGATCCTCCTCGTCGTCGAGATGACGCAGCAGCCAGTTCAGCAACCGGTCGGAATTGTCGGCATAGGCGTCGGCGGCAAAGCGCCGGGCATCGCCCTCGGTATGCAGCGCCTCGATGAACGCCCTTCCGGTTTCTGCCGACGAGAGCAGCAGTTCGTGGATCATCACGTGATCCTCTTCCAATAGGTCGAAGCCGACGATCAGGCGCTTGTCGTAGCTGCGGAATAGCGGAAAATAGCTGTAGTCCTCGATGCCATGGTGCCCTTCAAGGTGCCCGAGGAAGTAATCGAGACGCGGGGCAAAGAAGCGCTGGAACTGGTCCGGCGCCACCCCGCCTTCGCGGAACTGGGCGGTCGCGGTTTTCAGCATGCCGCCGAGTTCGCGGAACATATCGTGCATCTGCAGCCAGAACTGAGCCGTTTGGCCGAAATTGCGGTGTTCGTCCCAGGTCTCGCGCGGATATTTTTCGCGTAAATATGAGATATCGGCCGGCAGCTTGCCGGTGCGGTTGGGCAGCAGAAGTTCGGGCTTTTGCATCATGGCGGATCAAATAGGCAGAAAGCGCGACGCGCTCAAGACGGCACCTGAAGGTGACCTGTCCTTTGGACCTTGCGGCCGTCAGTCTTCAGCCACCACCGGTGTCAGCGGCTTTTGCAACTGCCGCTCGCGGAGCCAGACGTAGAGGCCGGAGCCGATGACGATCGGCGCGCCGACGAAGATCCACACGCTCGGCGGCTGGTTGAAGATCAGCCAACTCGAGGCAATGGCGTAGATGATCTGAAAATAGGCGAATGGCGCAAGGATCGTCGCCGGGGCGAAACGTACGGCGATACTGAAAATCTGATGCGAAAAGACGCCGGCGAGACCGATCAGGCCAAAGAAGAACCAATCGACGGGCTGCGTCGGCCAGACCCAGCCGTTGAAGGCGAAAGGAGCCACGCAGAGCACCGAGACCAGTGCAGCGTAGAACTGCTGCGTCGCAGCGCTATCGACGCCGGCAAGACGCCGGGTGGAGATGAAATAAAACGCCGACATGGTGGCACCGGCGAGCGAGGCGAGCGCCGCGGGATGAAAGGCTTCCGTGCCTGGGCGCACGATGACGAGAACGCCGACAAAGCCGACCGCAATCGCCGTCCAGCGCCGCCAGCCTACCGCTTCGCCGAGTAACGGCACCGACAGCGCACACAGGATCAGCGGCATGGTGAAGGCAATGGCGCCGGTGACCGTCAGCGGCAAATACTGCACCGCGAAAAAATTGCACAGCGTCGACGCCAGCAGGAATAGCGCGCGCAGCACTTCAATTTTCAGATTGCCGGTGCGGACCAACGCCTTGCCGCGCTGCGGCAAGAACAAGATCGCGATGACGAGGAAATGCACCAAGTAGCGGACGAAGATGAACTCCATCCACGGCATGCCGGTGCGGCCAAGCCATTTTGCGGAGGTGTCGATGGCGGTGAAGCCGATATAGGCAATCAGCACAAGGCCGATGCCGACAAGGAGATTGTCCTTGGAGGGCGCGGAGTTGGCAGGCATTGAAAGTTCCGAACGCCGCCGAACCGAGTGCTCCGGCGCACTTCAGCGATGTGGCATGGCGGCTGAGAAGTCAATGGGCGAAACGGCCAAGTTCAGAGCCGAGTCTTGTAGTCGGAGATACCCCACCCCTGACCCCGCCCCGCAAGGGGGAGGGAGATACGACGGCCGTGCCACATGGCTGATGGGCAGGGCGATCATGTCACCC
>JAQGKB010000156.1 GCA_028290345.1 Hyphomicrobiales bacterium
AGACGAAAACCAGTTTCAAGACACACCTGCAGCAGACCACCGAAAACGTCGAGCAGGTCAACGCCACGCTGAGCAAGGCTGCGGCGGAACTTTCGGCTGCAGCCGACGCGCTGGCCGGACGGATGCAATCGGTGGTGACGCCGGAGCAGATCGTCGAGGCAAGGCTGCGACCCGTCGTCGAGAAGTTGCAGCGCTCGATTTCAGCGGCCGATGCCGGCCTTTCTGAGCGCGTGGCGGACGTCGAACACGCACAGGCAGAGCTTTCGCGGGCCGCCGAAAAGATCAGTACGGCCGTCGAACATCTGGCAAAGATCGTCGCATCCGCGGACAACCGCTCCTCGCTTCGGCGCGCCCAAGCGCCGTGGTCGATGCTGCTGGAGCGCTGGTTCAGCCCGGCACCGAAGGGGCTGCCGCCGCATCGCACCCCGGATGCCGCCCCGCCTGCCTCCGTCGGCAGCGATGGAGGGGCAGATTAAGGCCCCGCTCGCAACCGTCGCTGAAGGCGAAAAGGGCCATCGCCGCGGCGTCGTGCTCGGCCTCACCATGGCCGAACTGATGCTGTTGCTGATGTTCTGCCTGTTGCTGGTTTCGGCCTCTGCCTTGCAGAAGAAGAACCAGAAGATCGCCGAACTCGGCGGCGCCACGCCACCAACGACGCAAACCGATCAGAAGGTCACAAAGCTGGCCGAAGAAAAGCCAACCGCGCAGTCGCCGGCTGCCGTTGCGGCAACCGCCTCGAACCCATCCGACTCATGGCGGGAACTTGTTCTGGCCAACAGCCCTGCCGCACGGGAGCAGCTTTCCTCTACCATCAAGGCGCTGCAGGAGAGCGGTCTTGCAGCCATGACCCCCGACCAGATCGCTACGATGGCCCGCGACTATCAGGCGCTGAAACAGCAGGGCCTGGCCGATATTTCGTCGCAGGATCTGGTCGCCGCGCTGAGCGCCCGCGCCGGACCCGATGCCAACGGACACAATTGGCCACCAATCATCACGCTCAGCGATGACGGCTTCTCGTTCGAGGTCAACAGTGCCGAATTGACCCCGCAGTTCAGGAACCGGCTGCAGACCGATGTCACCGACCAGGTGCTAGCGCTGATCCAGCGCTACAATGTCGATGTCGTCGAGGTCGTCGGCCATACCGACGAACAGCCGATCCGCAGTTCACGCGGCTCGACGATGGACACCCAAGCCGTCTCCGCCATGTCCGGCCGTACTTCGATCCAGAACCTTATTCCATCTGACAACGCCGGGTTGGGGCTGGCGCGCGCGATAGCCGTCGCCAACGCGCTGAAACTCAGCGGCAAGCTCGCCGATATCAAGGTCTTGCCGCTCTCCGGCGCCCAGATGATCATGCCTGGCGACAAGCTGAGCGATGGTTCCGAGGCAGGCGCTGCCAGCAGCCGGCGCCGCATCGAAATCCGCGTCCGCCGCTCGGCCGGTGGTTAGCCGGGTTCGCCGCAGATCGGGCCTCAGAACTTCGCCTTGAACCCGGCATTGGCGGTGAGCGCGGTCGAATTATCCGACCGGAACGTTCCATCGATACCGCCGAAAAGCGTCGCGCCACCCACCAGTTGCAACGCCACCGCGCCACCAGCAACAACACCCGCGGTTGCCTGCGTGCTGGCCAGCGCGAAGGTTTGCGGGGTGCCGGCCAAAGTGCCGCTCAGCGCCGGATAAATGATCGCCCTGCCCGTCGCGCCGGCGTGCACATCACCGGTGAGCATGCCGCCGGCGGTGACTTTCTCGAACGGCAGCCGCAGCAAGGCCTTGGCCTCGAAAACATGCGTCGACGTGCTGCCGATGCTGGCTCCGGCCGGCCCCGCTTCGCTGAACCCACCGGCGAAGATGCCGGTATAGTTCAGCGCAAGGCTGCTCTCGACAATCAGGTCCTGCGTCACCCATGGTTTGACGAAGGTAACGCCGGGCGAGATGAAATATGAATCCTGCGCGCTGCTCACCGTCTCGAGGCCGGTGGCGACGGTATTGTTGGCGACGATCCGCCCGTTGCCGGCGTGCGTGTAGCCGCCGCGGAGCGTGCCCTTGACCGAAAAATCGTCGAACTGGTTGGCGCCATAGATGCCGGCGTAAAAACTGTCGGCATTGCTGGAGTTGAGGCTGTCCTCGATCACCCCGCGCGCGCCGCCGGCGAAAAATCCAAAACGCGAGTCCGCGTCCGGCCCAAAATCGGCGCCCGCCACGAATCCGCCGAAGCGGTTGCGTGTCACGGCATTGCTGTTGGCCGTCTCGGAGCTGAAGCCGCCAATGCCTTGCAACCAGTAGTGACCGGACCCGTCGGCGCCCTTTTCTGCAAACCCCTTGTCCACCGCGCCCGAAACCGCATCGCCGATCGAGCCCGAAAGATCTGCCGTCGCCACCCCAGCTGCGGCAAAGGCACCCATATCGGCGACATACACCGTGTTGCCGACCACGGCGTATGGGTTGCCGTCGGTCTCGATCAATTCCGGCACGCTGGTATCGAACGTAAGCGCCAGGTTAAGGCCGTTGCCGACATGGAGCGTATCGCTGCCGCCGTTGATATCGACATGCCCGATCAGCACCGAACCCGCGTTGAGCGTCAGCAGGGTATCGGCAGCGCCGCCATTCTCGAAGATGGCAGTGCCGGTTTCATCAGCAGCGCGGATGAGACCCGAGTTGGTCAATGCGTAAAGTGCGGTTGCAACAACGCCATACTGAGCACCGCGCATCGTGCCGCTGTTGGTCAGTTCACCAAGCTGTCCATTTGAACCTACAGCCGCAATATCGCCTGTGATCGTACCAGAGTTGTGCAAGACGCCGATGTCGCCGTTCACTGCGAAAACACCGGCATCGCCGCCCAGAATT
>JAQGKB010000159.1 GCA_028290345.1 Hyphomicrobiales bacterium
GCGGAGCTGGCCGGCATCCATACCCGGTGGGTCACCGTCAAGATCTTTATCCTGATGGGAACGCTGGCGGGTCTCGCCGCGGCGATTTCGTCGGCACGCCTGAACGCTGCGACCAACGCACTCGGTACCTTTGACGAGCTTTACGTGATTGCGGCGGCCGTCATCGGGGGTACGTCGCTCACTGGCGGCGTTGGCACCATCGCGGGCGCCATGATGGGGGCACTGGTGATGCAGTCGCTGCAGTCGGGCATGGTGCTGCTCGGCATTGACAGTCCGCTGCAATCGATCGTCGTCGGGATCGTCCTCGTTCTGGCGGTATGGCTCGACACGCTCTACCGCCGCAAAGCCAACTAGGAACTTGCAAGATGCTGGACACGAAAACGCCGCTCGTCGAGTTGCAGGACATTTCGATTTCCTTCGGCGGGGTGCGGGCAGTCGAGAGCGCTTCGATGGCGCTCTATCCGGGCGAGGTGCTGGCGCTGCTGGGCCACAACGGGGCGGGAAAGTCGACGCTGGTCAAGATTCTCTCAGGCGCCTACAAGCGCGACGCCGGGACGATCCGCATCGACGGCAAGGAAGCCACGATCAATAACCCGCGCGACGCCAAGGCCTATGGCATCGAGACCATCTACCAGACGCTGGCGGTAGCGGATAATGTCGATGCCGCGGCGAACCTGTTTCTCGGGCGTGAACTGACCACGGCACTTGGTACGCTCGATGATGCGGCTATGGAATCGCGGACGCGCGAAGTGATGGGTCGCCTCAACCCGAACTTCAAGCGCTTCAAGGAACCGGTGAAGGCACTTTCGGGCGGGCAGCGGCAGTCGGTGGCCATCGCCCGTGCGATTCTCTTCAACGCTCGCATCCTGATCATGGACGAGCCGACCGCAGCGCTCGGACCGCAGGAAACGGCTCAGGTCGGCGACTTGATCAAGCAGCTCAAGTCCGAGGGCATCGGCATTTTCCTCATCAGCCACGACATCCATGACGTGTTCGATCTGGCGGACAGGGTCTGCGTGATGAAGAACGGGGAGGTCGTCGGTACGGCCAACACCGCCGATGTCACCAAGGACGAGGTCTTGGGCATGATCATCCTGGGTAAGGTGCCTGCAGGCGCCACCCCGGGACCGGGCGCAATCAAGGTCTGATAGACAGGTGCCTGGGCAGGGGCGGGCTTGACGCCTGCCCCGCGGGCCTAGCCGCGCTGCTTCACCTCATTGCCTCGGGTTCCGCAGCTACCAAATCAAGGCTAGTGTTCCCGGCTTCGAGGAGGAATGATGGCATTGGCAAAGACTTTAGCTCTCAGACGGCCCACGCCGCGGCATCTCGCGTTCTACATTGCGGCGACCATCGGCGTGTTGGTCGGGAGTGCGGCGTTTGTCTTTTCAAGAGGCCTTGCCATCGAGATCGGGGCGAGCGCGTTCTTTCTCACCTATCTTGTGCTGGTTGGCCGGCAACTGCCAAAACTGTCTGCGGTGTTCCTGCGGGCGCACGCCGATGAAGCAGATGCGCCGGTACCGCTGATTTTCCTCGCGACGATCGCCACGGTTTCGATTTCGGCAACCTCGCTGTTCATCCTTATCAATTCGGCCGGCGCGCGCGAGACGGTGGCCCTTGTGCTGAGTATTGTCTCGGTGCTGCTCGGCTGGTTCAGCGTCAACACCATGATGGGGCTGCACTATGCTTACGAGTATTACGAATCGCGCGATGCAAGCCCGGGAAAGCGCGGCCAGGGACCGTTCGACGGCGGGCTGCTATTACCGGATGGGGAAAAGCCGGACGGTGTCAGCTTCCTCTACTTCTCGAACGTTGTCGGCATGACGGCGCAGGTTTCCGACGTGCAGGTGAGTTCCAACAAGATGCGGCGGCTGGTGCTGGTCCACGGCGTCTTCTCGTTCTTCTTCAACACGATCATCCTCGCGGCCGCGGTCAATATCATCGTCTCACTGGGGCATTAGGCATGGCGGCGCCAATTGTTTATGTCGATGCCGATGCGTGTCCGGTGAAGGAGGAAGCGGCGCGGGTCGCCGAGCGTCACGGTCTCGCCATCGTCTTCGTCGCAAATACCGGCCTGCGCCCGTCGCGTGATCCGATGATCCGCTATGTGGTGGTGCCGCAGGGGGCCGATGCGGCGGATGACTGGATCGTTGAACACGCTGGCGGCAATGACATCGTCGTCACCGCCGACATTCCTCTGGCTAGCCGGAGCCTCGCAAAAGGAGCCCATGTTCTGGGCCCGACGGGCAAGCAATTCACATCCGATTCGATTGGGATGGCGCTGGCGATACGAAATCTTAACCAGCATCTGCGGGAGACCGGCGAGAGTAAGGGCTACAATGCCAGTTTTTCGGCACGCGATCGCTCGCATTTCTTGTCCAAGCTCGATGAAACTATTCAGCGCGCTAAAAAAGTTGCAGAATGAGCTGTGCAACCAAACGGTTGCCACAGTCATTTCTAAAAACTGTAGAGCAAACTAGTCGAGTCGATGTTCGTTAGTGGGACGGCAGGACTCTCGAAAAACAAGGAAACTCGTCATGAATTTTAGAATTGCCTTGGCTCTCCCCGTAGTGCTGGTTATGGGGTTGGCTGTTGCTGCGTGCGACAACAAGAAAGACACGACCCCTGCAGCGACGACGACTCCGGCCGCGGCGACGACTCCGGCCGCGGCGACCCCGGCGCCTGCCGCTGCTCCGGCGGCCCCCGCTACAAACGCCATGGCTCCGGCCGCGGAAGCTGCCAAGCCCGCTGCGCCGGCAGCTGCAGCCCCAGCTGCTGCGCCGGCGCCGGCCGCCGCTGCTGCTGCGACGACGCCCGATTTCGCTACGGCGGACAAGGACAAGAGCGGCGGCGTATCGCTGACCGAGGCCCAGGCTGTGTGGCCCAAGCTGACGCAGGACCAGTTCAACGCCGCCGATACGGACAAGAATGGCCAGCTTTCCGACACCGAGTTCGCAGCCTTGGCCAAGGCGCCGCCGGCCTGATTGACCTGAGACTCCGAGGCACATACCTGCCTTCGAGCCACATCGCCTTCGGGCGGTGTGGTTTTTTCGTTTGGGGTCGAATGTGACCCTAAACCGGTGCTAAGCAGCACTCGATGCCAAAGCCGTTTGTGAGGATTGCCGATGAAAACCCGTGCCGCTGTTGCTTTTGAAGCCGGAAAGCCGCTGGAGATCGTGGAGGTCGATCTGGAGGGGCCGAAGGCGGGTGAGGTTTTGGTCGAGATAAAGGCCACCGGCATCTGCCATACGGATCAGTTCACGCTTTCAGGCGCCGACCCGGAAGGTTTGTTTCCGGCCATTCTCGGCCACGAGGGCGCCGGCATTGTCGTAGACGTGGGCTCAGGCGTCACCAGTGTCCAACGGGGCGACCACGTCATTCCCCTCTACACGCCCGAATGCCGGCAGTGTCCGTCGTGCCTTAGCGGCAAGACCAATCTCTGCACCGCGATCCGCGCCACCCAGGGCCGGGGACTGATGCCGGACGGCACGTCGCGTTTTTCGCTCAACGGCAAGCCGATTTTCCACTACATGGGCTGCTCGACGTTTTCGAACTTTACCGTGCTGCCGGAAATCGCGGTGGCGAAAATCAACCCGGACGCGCCGTTCGACAAGGTGTTCTACATCGGCTGCGGAGTCACGACGGGCGTTGGGGCGGTGATCAACACCGCGAAGGTCGAAGTCGGGGCAACGGCAATCGTCTTTGGTCTCGGCGGTATCGGCCTCAACGTCGTACAAGGGCTGCGGCTTGCAGGTGCCGACATGATCATCGGCGTCGATCTCAACAACGAGCGGATGACCTGGGGCGAGCGCTTCGGGATGACGCATTTCGTCAATCCGAACGATGTGCAAGGCGATCTGGTGGCCCACCTGGTGAACATGACCAAGCGCGGCGCGGACCAGATCGGGGGCGCCGACTACACCTTCGACTGTACGGGCAACACCAAGGTGATGCGGCAAGCGCTCGAAGCCAGCCATCGCGGCTGGGGAAAATCCGTGGTCATCGGCGTCGCTGGGGCAGGGCAGGAGATATCCACCCGGCCGTTCCAACTCGTCACCGGCCGCACCTGGATGGGCACGGCCTTTGGCGGCGCCAAGGGCCGTACGGACGTGCCGAAGATCGTCGACTGGTACATGTCGGGCAAGATCGAGATCGATCCGATGATCACCCACACGTTGCGTCTCGAGGACATCAACAAGGGATTCGATCTGATGCACGCCGGCGAGTCGATCCGCAGCGTCGTGCTATTCTAGGGGGCGCTAATGATGCGCAGTGCAAGCGGTCCATTTGACGTCAAAACCCTGCCGCAACCGCCGGAAGCAAATGCCGAGTTTGCGGCCGTATCCCGCTTGCTGCTGGACAAGCAGTTCCATGGCGACCTGCAAGCCGTCAGCAGAGGCCAGATGCTTGCCATGGGTGGCGAGAACGGCTGGGGCGTCTATGTGGCGATCGAAAAAGTCATGGGGACGCTGCACGGCCGGAGCGGCAGCTTCGTGCTCTACCATCACGGCACGATGTCGCCGCGAGGCCAGCAGTTGAACGTAACGGTTGGGCCCGAATCGGGCAGCGGCGATCTCGTTGGCCTTTCCGGCACGATGACCATCAACAATGTCGATGGCGTGCATTCCTACATCTTCGAGTATGCGCTGCCGGCCTTGGACTGAGCGGCTATTCGCGCCCGGCCGTGGCCGCGAACAGTGCGATGGCCGCGGCGTTCGAGACGTTGAGCGATTTGATCGGGCCGGGCATCTCGAGCTTCACCATTTCGTCGCAAAGGCTGCGGGTCTTCTGGCGCAGCCCCTTGCCCTCCGCGCCAAGCACGATGGCGAGAGGCACGGACTTTTCGCGCGCCTTGAGCGTCGCTTCGGCCTCTGAATCAAATCCCAGCACCGTCAGGCCGCGCTTCTTCAGGGTTTCAAGGGCGTCGCCCAGGTTGCGCACTTCGATCAGCGGCACCAGGTCCAGCGCGCCGGATGCGGATTTGGCCATCACCCCGGTCTCGCGCGGCGCGTAGCGCTGGGTGGTCAGCACGGCGTCGGCGCCAAAGGCACAAGCGGTGCGCAGAATGGCCCCCACATTGTGCGGATCGGTCACCTGATCGAGCACCACCACCAGCTTCAGTCCCTGGATGTCATCGAGCCCGAACCGGTCGACGGGTTCAACCTCGAGCGCGGCACCCTGGTGCACCGCGTCGGTGCCCAGTAGCCGATCGAGGTCCTTCGGCGTCGTCTCCCGTACCGGGACCTTTCCTGTCCCGCCGCCCTCATTCAGGCGTGCAAGGGCGTTGGGAGTAGCCAGCAGCACGATCTTGCGCCGGCGCGGATTATCGAGCGCAGCGCGCACTGTATGGATGCCGTAGAGATAGACCGGCCCGGTGTCGGGGTCGTATTTCGGCTTGGGTGGAAACTTGTTGAAGCTCATGGCGCTGGCGTAGCGCCTTTGTGTGAAGCCAGCAAGGCATTAGCGACCGG
>JAQGKB010000279.1 GCA_028290345.1 Hyphomicrobiales bacterium
GCTTAGCCCGGCTCTCAGCCTTGCCGCATGCCAGCGTCCCTTTCCGCCAGCGTGGCGAGGGCCGACCAATCGAGATTGTCGCCGCCATTGGCGAGCAGGGTGATGAAGCGGTCGCGGAGCAGGCTCGCGATGGGGAGCGGCACGCGCAAATCCTCGGCGGCGGCCAGTACCAGCCGGATATCCTTGTGGCCGAGGGGCGCCGCAAAGCCCGGCGGCTCGAACTTGCCGGCGCTGATCAGTGCGCCATAGGTCTTGTAGACCGGCGCGCCGAACAGCGTCGAGGTCAGGATTTCGAGATATTGCGCGCGATCGATGCCGGCCTTGCCGATCAGCGCCATCGCCTCGCCCAGGCTCTCGATCACCGTGGCGATGAGGAAATTGCCGCTGAGTTTTATCAAATTGGCGTCCTTGGGCGTCTCCGACACCGCGAAGAGTTTTTGCCCGATGGCCTCGAGCAGCGGCTTGGCCGTCCCCACCGCCGGCGCGGCGCCGGCCGCAACGATCGAGAGTTGCGCTGCTTCGGCGGCTTCCGGGCGGCCGAACACCGGGGCAGAGACCAGATGCTGGCCGGCCTTGCCGTGCGCCTCTGCCAGCCGTTCGGCGAGGGCAACGCTGATTGTGCTGGTGGAGATGTGGATACCGCCGGGCTTGAGGCTGGCGACGATGCCGCCTTCGCCGAACGCGACCTCGGCCACCGCATCGTCATTGGCCAGCATGGTGAACACCGCCTCGCCCGCGCAGGCCTCGGCGGTGCTGGCCGCTGGCTTGGCGCCCTTTGCGACCAGCGGCGCCATTTTCTCGCGCGTGCGATTATAGACGATCACCTCGTGGCCCGCTTTCAGCAAATTGGCGGCCATGCCACTGCCCATGCGTCCGAGGCCGATGAATCCGATTTTCATGATCTTGTCCTTCTCGTGACGGCTGCCGGGTCGAGGTCGAAGTGCAGGAGCACGGCCTTGCAGGCGCGTGGCTTCTGCGCCAAAGTCCGGCGTACCGAGCCTTAGGCGATGGCGGGCGAATGAGGATTTTTTTGTGGCCATGAATGTGCTTTTTGTCGGCGGAACCGGGCAAATCTCATTGCCTTGCGTGCAACAGGCGGTTGCAGCCGGACATCGGGTCAGCGTCTTCAATCGCGGCCGGGTCGGTGCCGAGCTGCCGGCCGGCGTCACCTCCATCGTCGGCGATATGGAGGATGCCGCGGCCTATGCCGGCCTCGGCAACACCCCTTGGGACGTGGTGTGCCAGTTCCTGGCCTTCACCCCCGAGCAGGTGGCGCGCGATATCGCGACATTTTCCGGCAAGGCGGGGCAATACATCTTCATCTCCTCGGCCTCGGTCTACGAAAAGCCGGCGCGGCACTATGTGATCACCGAGAAGACGCCGGCGGTGAACCCCTATTGGGCCTATAGCCAACGCAAGATCGCCGCCGAGGCGCTGCTGCAGGGGCAGCAGGGGCTGCCCTTCACCATCGTGCGGCCGAGCCACACGGTGCGAACCGGCCTGCCGACGATGATGAACGAGGGCGATGTCATCGGCCATCGCCTGCTGGCCGGGCGGCCGGTGCTGGTGGCGGGCGATGGCACAGCGCCATGGACACTCACCCGGTCGGCCGATTTCGCCGTGCCGTTCGTCGGTCTCTTCGGCAAGCAGGCGGCGCTGGGCGAGGTGTTCCACATCACCTCCGACCGGGCCTATACCTGGGACACCATCTACACGGCCATCGCCAAGGGGCTGGGCGTCGAGGCCAATATCGTTCATGTGCCGACCGATACGCTGGTCCGCTACAATCCGGCCTGGGAAGGCCCGCTCCTGGGCGACAAGACCTGGACGGCGCTGTTCGACAATTCCAAGGTCAAGGCTGTTGCAGGCGCCTTCGCCTGCTCGGAAGACATCGACGCGGTCTTGGCCGAATCGATCGCCCATTTCAAGCGGCGCATCGCGGCCGACGGACCACGTCCCGGCGAGCTGGAACCGCTGATGGATCGCATCGCTGCCGAGCAAGCGGCGCTTGGCCGCATTTGATCCGGGCGCCGGAACGGTCTAGAAGGCTCGTCGCATCGGCGCCGATGCCACTCCCTGCCCCTTGGCCTGGAGGATCGGTCTGCCCTCAACCAGCCCGGAATTGCCAATGAACTCGCCAGAAACCGCGCAGGTCGCCGAACCCACCGCTCCCTTGTCCACGGCGGCCGCGCAAGGTCCGTCGACGGCACTGCTGACGGTGATCGGGTTTGCCACCGGCGGCCTCGTCGCCAATCTCTACTATTCGCAGCCGCTGATTGCCCTCATCGGTCCGGATCTGGGCATCCGCCCCGATCTCGCCGGCGCCATCGTCAGCATCACCCAGATCGGCTACGCCGTCGGGCTGTTCCTGCTGGTGTCGCTCGCCGATCTGATCGAGAACAAGCGGCTGGTGCTCATCGCGCTGGCCGGAACGATCCTGGCGCTGCTCGGCGCAGCGCTCTCGACCACCGCGGCGCTGTTCTTCGTCGGCTCGTTCGTCATCGGGGTCTGTTCCACCGCCGCGCAGGTGCTGGTGCCCTATACCATTCACCTCGTGCCCGAGGCCAAGCGCGGCCGCGTGGTGGGCAATGTCATGGCGGGGCTGCTGACCGGCATCCTGCTGGCGCGGCCGTTCGCGCTGTTCGTTTCCGCCGGGCTGGGCTGGCGCTCGGTATTCTGGATTTCGGCCGGTCTGATGCTTTTGATCGCGGTGCTGCTCTGGCGCATGATGCCGAAATACCAGCCGCAAGGCGGCATGAGCTACGGCAAGATCCTGCGCTCGATGTTCACCCTGGTCCGCGACACGCCGGTGCTACGGCGGCGCGCCGCCTATCAGGGCCTGATGTTCTGCGCCTTCAACGTGTTCTGGACGGCGGCGCCGCTGATGCTGGCCGAGCGGTTCGGCCTTGGCCAGCAGGGCATTGCGCTGTTCGCGCTGGCCGGGGCGGGCGGTGCGCTCGCCGCGCCTCTGGCCGGGCGGTTCGCCGATCGCGGATGGGTGCGCGGCGCGACTTTCAGCGCCATGGCATTGCTGGCGTTAAGCTTTTTCGGCAGCGGCTGGGCCGTGGGCGCCGGCGCGCTCCTGGTGCTTGTGGTGCTGACTGTGGTCCTCGATGCGGCGGTGCAGATCAACCAGGTGGTCAGCCAGCGGGTGATCTTCTCGCTATCGGGCGAGGCGCGCGGCCGGATCAATGCCGTTTATATGACCACGGCGTTTTTCGGCGGCGCCATCGGTTCGACGCTGGCGACCACCGCCTATCACGCTGGCGGCTGGAGCGCGACCGCCACCGCCGGCGGCATCATCGGCGTTCTGGCCCTGCTGCTGTTCGCGACGGAGCGCCGCGCGAAAGCCTAGCGTGCGCCAACCGGCTGCTCCAGCCCGAGATAGGCCAGAAGCTCTCGCGCCGCGGCACTGCCGGCGCGGTTGGCGCCGATGGTGGAGGCCGAGGGGCCGTAGCCGACGAGGTGGATGCGTGGGTCTTTTGCGACTTGCGTCGCCAATCGCCCGGTCATCGTGATGCCGCCACCGGGTTCACGCAATTGCAGCGGCGCCAAATGATCGAGCGAGCTGCGAAAGCCGGTGCACCAGAGGATGACGTCGACCTGCTGCTCGGAACCATCGGCCCAGCGGACGCCGCTTTCGGTGATCTCTGAAAACATCGGCAGCCGCTCGAGCACGCCACGCGCCCGCGCCGCCGCGATCGCCGGCGTCAGGCGCAGCCCAGTGACCGAGACGACTGAAACGGGCGGCAGGCCCCGGCGCACCCGATCCTCGACCATCGCCACCGCCTTGCGGCCGGCACCCTCGTCGAACGGGCCTTCGCGGAATTCGGGCACCCGGCGCGTGACCCAGGTGGTCTTGGTGACCCGCGAAATTTCATCGAGCAGCTGGATGGCGGAGATGCCGCCGCCAACCACCAGCACGTGCTGGCCGGCAAAATCGCTGGCGCGGCGATAGTCGCGGGTGTGGAGCTGCCGGCCCTTGAACAGGCTGCCGCCCGGATAGTCCGGGATATAGGGGCTTTCCCAAGTGCCTGTGGCGTTGATCAGCCCGCGCGCCGAATAGAGGCCGCGATCGGTTTCGATGCGCAGCCGCTCGCCCCGGTCGCAGACCACCTTCACCTGCACCGGACGATGCACCGGCAGGCCGAAGGCCTTCTCGTAGGCGGCGAAATAGCGCGGCACCGCCACCGCCGCCTCGACCTGCTCGCCCGCTTCCCCGATGGCATCGGCAAAGCTCATGCCTGGCAGGTCATGGATGCGGTTGACTGTGCTCAAGGTCAGCGACGGCCAGCGAAACTGCCAGGCACCGCCGGCCTGCGGCGATTGATCGAGCACCACAAACCCGCGCTCCGCCGCCAGCCCCAGCCGCTGCAGATGATAGGCCGACGAGAGTCCCGCCTGCCCGGCACCGATGATGGCGACATCGATTTTTAGCGCAATCCGCGCGGCGGTTTCGTTGGGCGGATCGAGGCGCTCGGAGAGATCGGCGGTCATGGCGGGGCCTTGCTTGGACGTGTCCGCTCTAACATAGGAAGCCACAAGCGCTTTAGGAGGATTTTTGATGACGTTTCGCTGGCGAATGAAGGCTCATTCCCCACCACTCGTCACCCTAGGGCTCGACCCGAGGGCCCAGACTGCCGGCGGTGGTGATTGCCACAAAGCTGGGTCCTCGCGTCGAGCGCGAGGATGACGAATAAGGGGAAGGGCGCAGCGAAGCCGCCCATGAGGGCTCTGTCCCGCGCGCCCTACCCCTGCTTCGGCAACGTATAGCCGATGATGGTATCGCCGGCCTTGGTCCCGGTGGAGCCGTGGCCGCCCGCGACCACCACCAGGAACTGGCGGCCGCTTTTCGACAGGTAGGTAACCGGCGTCGCCTGGCCGCCGGCCGGCAGGCGGCTTTCCCACAATTGCTTGCCGCTGACGAGGTCATAGGCACGGGCATAGTAATCCAGTGTCGAGGTGAGGAAGGCGACGCCGCCCTTGGTGACGATCGGCCCGCCAATGCCGGGAACGCCGAGTTTTAGTGGCAGCGGCACTGCGGAGAGGTCGCGCACCGTGCCGTTGACGTGCTGGTAGGCGATCTTGCCGGTGGTGAGATCGGCGCCGGCGACATAGCCCCAGGGCGGCGCCTGGCACGGAATGCCGAGCGCCGACAGGAAGGCGCCCATCTTCACCGCATAGGGCGCGCCGAAATTCTCGTTGAACGGCGGCTCGTCCGGCTTGGTGACGACGCGCGAAGTCGCATCCGGACGCTTCACCAGTTGCGAGGTGAAGGCGAGATAGACCGGCATGGCAAAGACCGCCTGCCGCTGCGGATCGACCGCAACGCCACCCCAATTGAAGGTGCCGAAATTGCCCGGATAGATCAGCGAACCCTGTTCGCTCGGCGGCGTGTTGCGGCCTTCATAGCGCAAGGAGCGGAAATCGATGCGGCAGAGCATCTGGTCGAAGGGCGAGATGCCCCACATCGAGGCTTCCGTCAGATTGGCGGGCTGGAACGACAGCGCCGAATGCGGCTGCGTCGGGGCCGCCTTGTCACCCGGAGCCGCGCCTTGCGGCGCCGTCTCCTCCGTCACCGGCAGGATCGGCACGCCGGTCTGACGGTTGAGCACGAAGATCTCGGCCTGCTTGGTGGGTACCACGAGCGCCGGCACTGTCTTGCCGGCAATGGTCAGATCGAGCAGGCTGGGCTGGGCCGGCACGTCCATATCCCAGAGGTCGTGATGAGTGCCCTGGAACACCCACGCGACCTTGCCGGTTTCGGCATTGAGAGCGACGACGGCAGCGGAATATTTTTCAACATTGGCATCCCGCCCGGCGCCATATTGATCCGGCGGCTGGTTGCCCATCGGCACGTAGACCAGCCCGAGTTTTGGATCATAGCTCGAGACCGACCAGCTATTGGGCGAGTTCTCGCTATAGGTGGCGTTGGGGGCGATCGGAGCGGTGGCGTCGGGGTTGCGGCTGTCCCAGTTCCAGACCAGCGCGCCGCTATTGAGGTCGAAGGCGCGGATCACGCCTGAGGGCTCCTTGGTCGAGACGTTGTCGTTGACCGCCCCGCCGACGATGATCAAGTGCGAGGTGACTACCGGCGGCGAGGTGGAATAATACGAGCCCGCGGTTACGTTCGGCATGTTGGCCCAGAGATTGACCGTCCCGCTCGGCCCGCCAAATCCCGGACAAATCTTGCCGGTAGCGGCGCTGATCGCGATCAGCCGCCCGTCGACGGTGGGCAGGAACAGCCGCGCGGAGCAATCGGGCGCCGCAGGGGTCGCCGGGGCAGCACCGGCCGCTGGAGCCGGCGCATAGGAGAGGCCACGGCAGGTCAGGTGCTGGGTATCGATTTTTGGCGGCTCGTTGATTTTTGGATCGAAGCGCCATTTCTGCTGGCCGGTTTCGGCATCGAGCGCGATCACCAGATCGTGCGGCGTGCAGAGGTAGAGCGTATCGGCGATGAGCAGCGGGGTGACCTCGTAGGTGGTCTCGGTCGGGTCGCGCTGCGGATTGCGGATATCGCCGGTGTGGTAGGTCCAGGCGACCTGCAACTGCCCTACATTCTGCGGCGTGATCTGATCGAGCGGCGAATAGCGCTCACCATAGCCGGTGCGCCCATAGGCGTGCCATTCGTTGTCGGGAACGCCCGCCGTATCCATCACCGAAGGGGCAGCATTGGCCGGGAGCGATCCGCCGAGTTCGTGCCAGGGCAGGATCAGGGCGACGAGGGCGACAAGCAACGAAATCGCCAGCACGCCCCCGAGCGCCACCCAGCCGCCGCGCGCCCCGGTCGCGGGCCGATCCAGCGTGTGCACGGCCCAGGGCAACGCCAGCAGCACTCCGAGCACGACGACGAGATCGCCACGCGGCGCCAGCTGCCACCAGTCGAAACCCACCTCCCACAGCGCCCAGAGCAGCGTCCCGAGCAGCGTCGCCGCATAGAGCCAAAGCGCCAGCGCATTGCGCCGCCAGACCAGGATGCCAGTGGCGAGGAACGCCGCGCCGGCAACCAGGTAATAGGGGGAACCGCCCTCGCCAACCAGCCGGATGCCGCCCATGAGCAGCGCTAGTCCGGACAGGCCCAGCAGCACCGCCAACAACCAGCCATAGATGATTTCGCGTTGCTTGGGCATCTGCGCCTCCGTGACCTGTCGATCACCGCAAACGCATCGTGCCAATGGCCGTTCCGGGCGCGAGCCTAATCGCGGCAATATGGCGCAAGGGGGCATGGCCCCCCAACCCTCGCCACAAGAGGGAGGGTGCTTTCCGGTGAATGAGGCACGGCCGTCGACACCAACTCCGCCGACACCCTCCCCCTTGTGGGGAGGTCACTCAACCCTTCATTCAACTCACGATGAGGTGCTCGCCCTTGCGAGCCCCACCGTGAGGGCTACCTGGGGCTCAGGGGTTAGTTCCCCCACCGCTCGTCACCCTCGCGCTTGACGCGAGGGCCCAGACTGCGGGAGGTAGTGATTACCACAAGGCTGGGTCCTCGGGTCGAGCCCGAGGATGACGAATGAGGGGGAGTGGGGAAATGCTCGGCCGGGGCCCTCATTCAACCTCATGGAGAGGTGCCACGCACCAACCTCAGTCCTTGGCGCGTTCCACGTAAGATCCGTCTTCGGTCATGATGACGATGCGGGTGCCGATGCCGATATGGGGCGGGACCATGGTCTTGGTGCCGTTGGAGAGCACGGCCGGCTTATACGAGGACGTCGCCGTCTGACCCTTCACCGCCGGCTCGGTGTCGATGATTTCGAACGTCACGCGGGCCGGCAGTTCGATGGCGATGGCCACGTCGTTATAGGTCTTGAGGAACACCATCATCCCGTCGGACAAATACGCCGCCTGGTCGCCCACGACATCCTCGCCGACGGCGATCTGGTCGTAGTTTTCCGGGTTCATGAAATGATACCCTTCGGCATCGTGGTAGAGGAACTGGTATTCGCGCTCGTCGACGTCGGCCTTCTCGACCATTTCGACGGTGCGCCAGCGCCCGATCACCTTCACGCCATCGATCATGCGACGCATGTTGACGTTGGTCACCGAGTTGCCCTTGCCGGGGTGGATGTTCTCAGCCGTCAACACGACATGCAGCTTGCCGTCCTGTTCCACGACATTGCCCTTGCGGAGCGACGAGGCGATGACCTTGACCATTATTTCTTCCTTGTTCGAGCGTGGGCGTCGGCCTAGAGAAACGGCAACAGGGCCGGGCCGGACGCACTGATCCATTGTTTCGGTGCCGCCCGATACCTCAATTTCGCGAAAACCGCCAGTCCCGAGCACGAAAGACGCCGCCGTTGCCCCCCGCCCCGCTATCGCCCAAAGCTTCGCCGTGGTGGTCGCCGTCGCTGCATGCCGACCGGCGGCCGGTGCTGCTGGCGCGCAACCGGATCGAGGCGGCGCTGCGCGGGTATCTCGCGGGCGAGGATTTCGTGCTGGTGGACCCGCCGGGCCTGCAACGCTCGCCCGGCAACGAGACGCACCTGCACGCCTTTTCGACCACCGCATTCGGCAATGATGGCATCGGCCACCCGCTTTATCTCCATACCTCGCCCGAATTTTCGATGAAAAAGCTGCTGGCGGCGGGCGAACGCCGCATCGCCAGCCTTGGGCACGTGTGGCGCAACCGCGAGCGCGGGCCGCTGCACCACCCCGAGTTCACCATGCTCGAATGGTACCGGGTGGATGAGCCCTACGAGGCGGTGATGGCCGATACTATCGCCATGCTGCGGCTTGCCGCCGAGTCAACCGGCGCGACACGATTGCGCTGGCGGGACCGGGAAGCCGATCCCTTTGCCGAGCCGGATCGGCTGAGCGTTGCGGAGGCGTTCTTGCGCTATGCCGGGATCGACCTGCTGGCGACCATCGGCGCAGACGGTGCGACGGAGAGCGCGGCGCTGGCGCGCCAAATGCAGCGTGCCGGGATCGCTGTGCCGAACGACACCGCATGGTCGTACCTCTTCAGCCGCGTGTTGGTCGAAAAAATCGAACCCAATCTTGGGCTGGGGCGGGTGACGATCCTGGATCGCTACCCGGCTGCGGAAGCGGCGCTCGCACGGCGAACGGCTGACGATCCGCGTGTCGCGGAGCGGTTCGAGGTTTATGCCTGCGGCGTGGAACTCGCCAACGGCTTTGGCGAACTGATCGATGCCGAAGAACAGCGGCGGCGGTTTGAGGGAGAAATGGCCGAAAAGCAGCGCATCTACGGGGAATCGTACCCGATCGACGAGGATTTCCTCGCAGCGCTCGCCATCATGCCGCCGGCCAGCGGCATCGCGCTCGGTTTTGACCGGCTGGTGATGCTGGCGACCGGGGCGCAGCGCATCGAGCAGGTGTTGTGGGCACCGGTCGCGGAGGATTTCCAATGAACGCCATCCGGCCGCTGAAGAGCCCGACGGATTTGGTCGATGCGGGGCTCATACCGCCAGAGCGCCTCGACGAGGCCGCGAGGGTCGGCGAGCGCTACGCCATCGGCATCACCCCGACCATGGCGGCGCTGATCGACCGCAACGATCCGAACGATCCGATCGCGCGCCAGTTCGTGCCCGATCTCGCCGAACTGACCACCACCGCCGACGAGCGCGCCGACCCGATCGGGGATCTGACGCATAGCCAGGTGGAGGGCATCGTGCACCGCTATCCGGACCGGGTGCTGCTCAAGGCGGTGCACGTCTGCCCGGTCTTTTGCCGGTTCTGCTTCCGCCGCGAAATGGTGGGCCCGCAGGGGCTGGGCACGCTGTCGCCCGAGGCGATGGACAAGGCCTTCGCCTACATCGCCGAGCATTCCGAAATCTGGGAGGTGATCCTCACCGGCGGCGATCCCCTGGTGCTCTCGCCCCGGCGGCTGGGCGAGATGATGGCGCGGCTCGGCGCCATCGCCCACGTCAAGGTGGTGCGCGTCCACACCCGCGTGCCGGTGGTCGAGCCGGAGCGGATCGATGCCGAACTGATCGCGGCGCTGAAGGCGAGCGGCAAGACCACCTATCTTGCGGTGCATGCCAACCATCCGCGCGAACTCACCCCCGCCGCCCGCGCCGCCTGCGAGCGGCTGGCGGATGCGGGCATTGCGCTACTCAGCCAGACCGTGCTGCTCAGGGGCATCAACGACGACGCGGCGATCTTGGCGGAACTTATGCAGGCTTTCGTCGAACTTCGGATCCGGCCGTATTACCTGCATCATCCCGACCTGGCGCCGGGCACCAGCCACTTTCGCGTCAGCATCGCCGAGGGGCAGGCGATCGTTGCAGGCCTGCGGGGCAAGATTTCGGGGCTGTGCCAGCCCACCTACATCCTCGACATTCCCGGCGGGCACGGCAAGGCGCCGATCGGCGCCAGCAGCATCACTAAACTGGCCGACGGCCGGCACGCGATCACCGACTTCCGCGGCAACGTTCACGCCTATCCGCCGGAAGGCTGAGCGGGCTCAGCGCTGCGGGCGGCGGGCCGCGCTGCGCTTGCGCGCCCAATCGATGGCGAGGGCGGCCGGCAGCGCCAGCGCCAGCGTGCCGAGCGAAATGCGGCGCCGACCGCTGCCGTTGTAGACCCGCTCGCCCTCGCCGGAGTGGTCGTCATCGGGCGCTACGTGGTCGGCCATGTAGGCGCCCCGCCGACCCATTGGCTGTTCCGAGCCGGTGGTGGAGTCGCGGGCCGTCTGGTGCTCGAGTTCGGCATTGAGTTCGCCGCCGATGATCAGCACCGTGACCGATAGCCAGATCCAGGTCATCAGGCCAATGACCGCGCCAAGCGAGCCATAAGTGGCGTTGTAGTCGCTGAAAGTACTGGCGTACCAGGAAAACAGCAGCGAAACGAGGCCGATGCCGACCACCGCCAGCACCGCCCCAGGGGTAATCCAGCGCCACTTGGCCTGCTCGCGGCTCGGACCCCAGCGGTAGAGCACGCCGATGGCGAGCAGCAGCACCACCAGCATCAGCGCGTAGCTGACAATGCGGATCAACCAATCGAGACCCTGCCCGATGTGCAGCACCGACAGCAACACCGGCACCACCACCAGCACGGCGAGGAAGATCACCGCCGTCACCGCCGCGCCGAGCGTGAACAGCAGCGCCAGCGCGGTGCGCACCAGGAAATTGCGCTTCTCCTGCTCCTCATAGGCAATGTTCATCGCATCGAACAGCGCCTGCATGCCGGAACTGGCGCTCCAGAGCGCAATCACCAGCGAGACGAAGAAGGTGAGTCCCAGCGTGGTCTTTCCAGTCGACGTCAACCGGGTCAGCTGATCCTGGATGATCTGCAACCCGCCCGGCGGCACGATGCCGGAGAGCAGGTTGACGTGGGCGTTCACCGTCCCCGGATCGCTGAAGAGGCCATAGAGCGACACGAAGGCGGAAAGCGAAGGCACCAAGGCCAACAGCAGGTAATAGGTGACGCCGGCGGCGATCAGCAGCACCCTGTCCTCGTTGATCGACCGAAACACCCGCCAGGCGATATCCTTCCAGCCCCGCGCCGGAATCTGCTGCGGACTCTCCGCCTGCCTGCCCCGGCCGTTGATACCGGGCCTGCCTTGCACTGCCACCGCCATTTTGCCCTCCAGCACCGTTGATGATGACAACAACTCAAGCAAACTCGCGACGGTTGCAGTGCATCGGGCAAACGGCGGAGCGCCGGCGCGGAACGATTTGGCGAGATTGGGGTTTCTGCTGGCGCGGTCGCGACTTGGCGCCATCGCAGCGTCGGGAGCCAGGATGGACGAGATCGCCGTTCCGCCGGTCAAGCAGCCAGAGCGACCGAAGCTTATCGAGATCATGGGGCCGGGCCTGATCACCGGCGCATCCGATGACGACCCGAGCGGCATCGCCACCTATTCGCAGGTCGGAGCGCAATTCGGCTACGGGCTCGGCTGGCTGCTGCTGTTCAGCTATCCGCTGATGGCGGCGATCCAGGAGATCAGCGCCCGCATCGGCCGGGTCACCGGGCGGGGCATCGCCGGCAATCTGAAGCGGCACTACCCGGCCTGGCTGCTGCATGGGATGGTCGGGATGATGGTCATCGCCAATATCATCAATATCGGCGCGGATCTCGGGGCGATGGGCGCGGCGCTGCAATTGCTGATCGGCGGCCCGGCGCTGCTCTATGTCGGCGTCTTCGCCGTGGTCTCCATCCTGCTCGAAGTCTTCGTGCGCTACTCGCGCTACGTCTCGGTGCTGAAATACCTGACGCTGTCGCTATTGGCTTATGTCGCGACGGTGTTCGTCGTCGGCGTGCCGTGGGGCGAGGTCGCGAAGTCGGTGCTGGTGCCCAAACTCTCGTTCGAGCACGACAGCATCGTCGCCATCGTCGCGGTGCTCGGCACCACGATCAGCCCGTATCTGTTCTTCTGGCAGGCCGAAGAGGAAGTCGAGGAAGAGAAGGAGAAGCCGGAAAAATCGCCGCTGATCCGCTCCCCCAAGGCGGCGCCCGCCGAATTCTCCCGCATCCGGCTCGATACCTATGTCGGCATGGCGCTCTCCAACCTCGTGGCGCTGTTCATTGTCATCACCACCGCGGCAACGCTCCACGCCCACGGGATGACCGACATCCAGACCTCGGCGCAGGCCGCCGAGGCGCTGAAACCAATCGCCGGCCCGTTCGCCTTCGCGCTCTTCGCCACCGGCATCATCGGCACCGGGCTCCTGGCGCTGCCGGTCCTCGCCGGCTCGGCGGCCTATGCCTTGGGCGAGGCGCATGGCTGGCGGGTGGGACTGGCGCAGAAGGCCGGCCGTGCCAAGGCGTTCTACGGCACAATCGTCTTGGCAACGCTGGTCGGCGCCGCGATGAACTTTTCCGCCATCGACCCGATCAAGGCGTTGTTCTGGAGCGCCGTGATCAACGGCATCGTCGCCGCCCCGGTCATGGCCGCCATGATGCTGTTGGGCCAGCGCAAGGACGTGATGGGCAAGTTCACCCTGCCTCGGGGCCTGCGCATCTTCGGCTGGTTCGCGACAACGGTGATGGCGCTGACCGTGGTGGCGCTGGCGGTGACATCGCTGCAGGGCTGAGGCTTCCTCAACTCCGCTGCGCAAGCGGCCCGACCCCCACCCTTGCTGCCGCCTTCCCTCCCCGCAAGGGGGAGGGGGCGCCAGATTGCAGGGCCTTCGTTGATGCTCGTGCGCGGCATCACCCCTCGGTTCGTCATCCTCGGGCTCGACCCGAGGACCCAGGCTTGTGGCAAGCACCACCGCATGCAGTCTGGGCCCTCGCGTCAAGCGCGAGGGTGACGAATGTGGGGTGAGGGAATGAGCTGACAATCGAGAGTCGGCGCAAGCGGCACGACCCCCACCCTTGCTGCCGCCTTCCCTCCCCGCAAGGGGGAGGGAGTGCCCGATTGCACGGGCCGTCGTGTCACCCTCCCCCTTTCGGGGAGGGGCCAGGGGTGGGGGTATTCGGCTCTTGCCGTGGACGGATCACGGCCACGGGGCACCAACCCGCCCCCTACTCCCTCCCATAATACCGCAAAAACATCTCCACCGCCGAGCGGGCGACGCGGTCGATTTCCTCGGGGGTAGGGGTGTCGGTGATGATGCCGAAGAGGCAGCGTTTGAAGAAGCCGGCCATGGAGAGGTCGATGAATTGCCGGGCCGCGAGGCTCGTGTCGGGGATGGCGAGCAGGCCGGCAGCGACCTTCTGGTCGAGGTAGCGACTGAGGACGGTGACCCCGGAGGACGACTGCGGCCCGAAGAACTGGCTCGCGAGGCGCGGCATGCGTTCGGCGACGCCAAGCACCATGCGCTGCGCGCGGATGACTTCCGGCGCAGTCAGGCGGGCCGAAAGGGAGCTGCCGAATTCGAACAGGGCCTCGGCAATCGGCACTGCCGGGTCTAGCGCCGCCTCGATGCGGGCGAGGACGGCGCCGCGTTCGTGCTGGATCAGCGCCGCGAACAGCGCTTCCTTGTCCTCGAAATAGACGTAGATGGTGCCCTTGGAGACGCCCGCTTCCTGGGTGATGTCGTTCATGCTGGCGGCTTCAAAGCCCAGGCTCATGAAGATTCGCTTGGCGCCGGCCAGAATCTGCTGCCGCTTGATCGGGTCCTGCCCCGCTGCGCGCCGACCCTGCGCCTTGTGACCCGCGTCAGTTGGCCGCGGCCTCCTTGTAAGCCTCTCCGGGGTCTCTGACATGGCAGCCTCGCTCTTGAAACGTGTCGCAATCTTTTCGAACCAGGCGGTTCGATTTGCACTTGATATGGGGCAGGAGAGGGTCTAAGTCAATTCGAACCGAACGGTTCAGTTCGATTAAGTTCAATTTTATGCGTCCGAGAATTATCATGACCGCAGAAAACGCCGCCGCCAAGATCACCAAGTTTCCCAAGACTTCGCCACAGGACGGCGATGCCGCGCCCGCACCGGTCGCCGAAGCGCCGGCCCGTCCGCCGGTCGAGGCGCCCGCCGCCCCGGCAAAGCCCGTCGCCAAGGCGCCTTCGCGCCGCCGGCTGGTGCTGCCGATCATTGGCCTGGTGGTCGTCGCCGCAGCCGGCTGGTTCGGTTACAATTATTGGACCGTCGGGCGTTTCATGATTTCGACCGACGACGCCTATATCGGCGGCGACATCGCTTCGATCTCGCCAAAAGTTTCCGGCTATGTGCAGAGCGTCGACGTTACCGCCAACCAGATGGTCAAGGCCGGGCAACCGCTGGTGACGCTGGACAATGGCGATTACAGGATCGCCGCCGAGCAGGCCGATGCCCAGATCGCGACGCAGAACCTGACGCTGAAGCGCATCGATGCGCAGATCGAAGGCGGGAGGGCCGGCGTGACCCAGGCGCGGGCGCAAAAAACCGCACTGCAGGCCACGGTACGCAACGCCCAGCTCGCCAAGGATCGGGCCAGCCAGCTGCAGGCCAGCACGTTCGGCACGCAGGCAACGCTGGATTCCGCGACGGCCGCCCTCGACCAAGCCAATGCCAACCTTGCCGGCGCCGATGCCGGGATTGCTGCCGCGCAGGCCAATATCGCGGTGCTGCAGGGCCAGCGCGACGAAGCAGCCAGCGGCCTGCGGTCGCTGCAACTCGCCAAGGACAAGGCGCAGCGCGACCTCGGCTTCACCGTGCTCCGGGCGCCCTATGACGGCGTCATCGGCAACCTTGCGGTGCAGAAGGGCAATCTGGTGAGTCCCGGCCAGAACCTTGCGTCTCTGGTGCCGGTCGGGCAGCTCTATATCGACGCCAATTTCAAGGAAACGCAGATCGGCAGCCTCGCCATTGGCGAAAAGGTCAACATCCACGTCGATGCCCTAGATGCCGATACCATCACCGGCAGCATCCAGTCGATCTCGCCGGCGTCCGGTTCGGTGTTCTCCCTGCTGCCGGCAGAAAACGCCACCGGCAACTTCACCAAGGTGGTGCAGCGCGTGCCGGTCCGGATCGCCCTGCCGCAGGAGGCGCTCGCCAGCGGCAAGCTGCGCGCCGGCCTCAGCGTCGTCGTCGACGCCGACAGCCGCACCATTGCCGCCAACTAGACCGGAAGCGCGGGAGACATCGCCATGTCAGACGCAACCATCGCTGCGGCGCCGCCCGCCGCAGCCGCGGACCATATGGATCCGCGGCGGATCTTCGCCTTCGTCGCCATGGTCTTCGGCATGTTCATGGCGATCCTCGACATCCAGATCGTTTCGGCTTCGCTCGCCGAAATCCAGGCCGGCCTCAGCGCCGGCTCCGATGAAGTCGGCTGGGTGCAGACGGCCTATCTCATCGCCGAAGTGATCATGATCCCGCTCTCGGGATCGCTGGCGCGGATCATGTCGACGCGCGTGCTGTTCACCGTGTCGGCCGCCGGCTTCACCATCGCCAGCGCGCTGGCGGCCACGGCCACCAATATCGACCAGATGATCATCTACCGGGCGCTGCAGGGCTTTATCGGCGGCGGCATGATCCCCTCCGTGTTCGCGGCGGCATTCACGATTTTCCCCGCTTCGAAGCGCTCGATCGTCTCCCCGATCATCGGCCTCGTGGCGACGCTGGCGCCGACCATCGGGCCAACGGTGGGCGGCTATCTCAGCAGCGCCTTCTCCTGGCACTGGCTGTTTCTGGTCAATGTCGGCCCCGGCATCATCGTCTCGATCGCCGCCTGGACGCTGATCGATTTCGACAAGCCCGAACCGGGCCTGCTGAAGCGCTTCGATTGGTGGGGGCTGCTCGCCATGGCGACATTCCTCGGCTGCCTCGAATACGTGCTCGAGGAAGGTCCGACCCACGATTGGCTGAACGACACCAGCATCCTGCTGGTCGCCATCGCCATGGTGATCGGCGCCGTGGTGTTCTTCTACCGTGCCTTCAAGCTCGATTTCCCGGTGGTGGACCTGAAAGCCTTCGGCAACGTCAACTTCGCCTTCGGGTCCGTGTTCTCCTTCGTGCTCGGCGTCGGGCTCTATGGGCTGACCTATCTCTACCCGCTATATCTCGGGCGCATCCGCGGCTATGACGCGATGATGATCGGCGAGACGCTGTTCATCAGCGGCCTTGCCATGTTCCTCACCGCGCCCATCGCCGGCATCCTGTCGAACAAGATGGATCCGCGCGTCATGATGATGCTCGGGTTCCTCGGCTTTGCCGCCGGCACGTTCGCGATGAGCCAGTTGACCGCCGACTGGCAGTTCAACGAAATGCTGATCCCGCAGATCCTGCGCGGCGTCTCGATGATGCTGTGCATGGTGCCGATCAACAATCTGGCGCTGGGCACGCTGCCGCCCGACCGCATCAAGAACGCCTCGGGCCTGTTCAACCTGACGCGCAATCTCGGCGGCGCGGTGGGGTTGGCGATCATCAACACCATCCTCACCAACCGCACCACGCTGCACTACGAGCGGCTGGCCGAGCACATCACCACGAGCAATCCGGCGGCCATGGCGCAGATCAACAACCTGACGCTGAATTTCGACGCGCACGGGCTCGACGGCGCCGCCATCGCGCTAAAGCAACTCGGCGGCATGGTGCAGCAGCAGGCCTATGTGATGTCGTTCATCGACGTGTTCCTGCTGCTGACCGGGCTGTTCGCCGTGCTCTCGGTGTGCACCCTGCTGATGCGGAAACCGGGAGCCGCAGCCGGCGGTGGCGGACACTGATGGGCGTATCCCGCGAGCCTCGGCAACTAGTATGACACGATCGCGCATCGTGCGCCGATCATGTCGACATCATGCGAGGCGGGTGTGTACCGGCGGAGGGATGGGCTGGTGGGTTTCGGCATGGACCGGCAAGCCGCCGCACATCGAGAGCGCCAATGCCACGGCATAGAGCAACGCGATCCGGCCAAACGGTTTCGGGTCGCTGAGAATGCTGGACTGCAGGTTCAAATTCATGCGGCGACCCTATGCGCCGCCCGTTAGCAAGCCATTGCAATATATGGCGGGATTTTAGCCACTCTCACGATCTTCGCCCGTGGTGGCGCAGCACCAGCCCCACCGCCCCCATGCAGGCATCGTTGGCCGAAAATCGGCTGGCGACGAATTTCGTCCGCGACGCCGCCGACACATCGTCGCGCTTCACCAGCGTATGCTTGTTGAAACTCTGCTCCAACGGGTTGAGCAACATATCCCCGGCCAGTGCCAGCCGCCCCCCGATCACAATCAGCCCCGGATTGATCGCGGCGCCGATAATGCCGAGGCCGCGCCCCGCAACTTCGGCGGTATCCTCGATCAGCCGCAGGCAGCCGACATCGCCCGCTTGCGCCAAGGCGACGACTTCCTCGATGCCCATCTTGCGGCCAAGGCGGCGGCTGGCCTGCTCTATCGGGCCTTTGAAGCTGGCGTAAAGCTCCAGGCACCCGCGATTGCCGCAGCGGCAGAGTTCGCCCAGCGGATCGATCGACATGTGGCCGAATTCGCCGGCGGC
>JAQGKB010000280.1 GCA_028290345.1 Hyphomicrobiales bacterium
TTCTTGGCCATGGCGGCATCGAACGCGTCGGCGCGCTCGCGGCAGGGAACGCCCGGGTGGTAGCTCAGATCGAGCACGTTGCCGGTGTTCTTGAGGTTCTTCAGCATCAGGTCGACCATGGGCTGGCCCGCGCCGGTGCTGGCCGAAAGCGCAATGCCATCCGCCATTCCGCCGCCGGCGGAGAGCACCGGAATGTTGGCGTCCTGGGCTGCGGCGAGACCGGCTGCGAGGCCGGTCGAGTCGAACACGGTGACGATGATGGCGTCGACCTTCTTGGTGACCAGCTGCTTGATCGAGGTGATGGCCTGCAGCGGATCGCCATTGGCGTTGAGGTTTTCAACCGTCCAGCCCTTGGCCTGGGCGGCCTTAGTCATGGTGTCGACCATGGCATTGGTGTTCACGTCCGACGTCGAGAACGTGATGATGCCGATCGACAACTTGTCGCCATCGGCGGCGATCGCCGGCGAGGCGAAAGAAAGCGCGCATAGCGCCAAAACTCCGAAAACCTTGCTCAGGCTCATCCTTGAAACCCCCTGTTGATCGCGCCGGTCGGACCTCCTCCCAGCGGCAAACCGGCCCCGCCGCGAACAACGCTTCCCTTGCAGAGCACCGGAACGGCAAGCCGTTGGGGCAGGGAAACGTATGTTCGTGCGAGGCACGTACAAATATAGGCACAAGACTTTTGGGCACGCAACCGGAAAGATGCAGGTTAGTAGGGGTGATGAAAAACTGTGCAGCCAGGCGAGAAACGGGCGCAGATTCAGGTACATATGACTGGGCGGCGCGGCGGCGGACCGAAGCGGGATCGCAGAAACTTGCGCGCGCGTGGGAGTCCGGGTGGCGATGGCTTCACTGCCGAGGCGCACGCAGGCTTCGCTCCAGCCGGGCAACTTGCGCGCAGCCAGCCCCCTATGCAGTCCCCTTTGACCGCGTGTCGTTGCTGCGGGTATCAAGTGCCGCGTCAGCGAAGCGGAAGCGGTTCTTGCCTTGCCGCTTGGCGTCGTAGAGGGCGGTATCGGCCGCGGCTGTCACATTCTCAGGGTCGCAGTGGCGGGCCGACGCGCATGAGATGCCGATCGAGGCACCGATCTCGACGCGCTGACCGCCGACCCAGAATGCGGACGAAAGCTGGCCGATCAGGCGAGTGGCGAGCCAAACGGCCTCGCCGACCTGCTCGATCGGCGCCATCACGACAGCGAACTCATCGCCGCCCAGGCGTGCGCCGGTATCGGTCGGGCGGAGACAGGCGTTGATGCGCTCCGCGACCGACTTGAGCACCTCGTCGCCGGCGGCGTGGCCCCACGTATCGTTGATCGACTTGAAGCCGTCGAGGTCGATCAGCAGCAGAGCGAGCAGCTGATCGGTCCCCGGCAGCCGTGCCAGGGCGCTCCCCAGCCGGTCCTGGAAGAGGTATCGGTTGGGCAGTCCGGTCAGGGCATCGTGGTGCGCCATGAAGGCGATCCTGGCCTCGCTGGCCCGCTGCTCCGTGACGTCTTCGGCAATGCCGAGCACATAGCGGGGCGGTGACGCGTCATCGTCCGAAAAGCTGATCTTGTGGGTGCGGATCAGGCGACGGGCGCCGTCGGGGCGCGTCACCGTCTCGTCATCCACGATTCCGGACGAGCCGGACCGCATCGACTCCCGATCCGAGCGGGCAATGCGTCCGGCGTGCTCGCGATCAAGGAATTCGACGTCGGACTTGCCGAGAACCAGGGCGCTCGGCCGGCCAAAAACCGCATCGGCGGCCTTGTTGCGCAGCACGTAACGGCCGCCATCCTCCATATCCTTGACGAAGACTGCCGTGGGGATCTGGTCGAGCACTTTCCGCAGGAAGCTGCGTGACCGGCGAACCTCGTCGCCCAACCGCAAAAGTTCGGTCAAATCGAATATGGCCGCGAGAACCGTGGGCCGGCCGGCGTAGAGGGTTGCGCTCTCGTTCACCCGTACGATCAGTACTTCGCCCGACGCGGTGCGATGCAGCCGAGGAACGGAATTGGGTTCCGCCCTGGGCGGCTGGTCTGCCCACGCGTCGACGTTGCCGCTTGGCCCCTGAGGCCAGATATCCGGGAGTGACAACTCCAGGAAGACCTCGCGCGAGTAGCCATAGAGGCGAAGAGCGGCGTCGTTGACACCCATCATCTTCCGGCTGTCGCGGTTCAGCAGAAACATCGGTGTAGGATTGGCGTGGAACATTAAGCGGAAAGACTGTTCCCGGTCAGCTACTTCCGTGATGTCGGCCCTGATGCCCACTCGGCCGCCATTCGGCAGCTTCCGGTCCTGCACGCGCACCCATTGGCCATTGCTCAATTGATGCTCGTGGGCTCCGTGGGCGTCGCGAAATCGCGCCAGCCGCTCACCCAGCCATTGTTCTTCGTGGCCGAATGCTGCCGGCACCCGGCCCAGCGCTACCGACCGCCTGAGATGCTCTTCGAACGCCAGACCGACATGGAGCGGCAGCCCCTCGCCGCCATAGACTTCTTCGAAGCGGCGGTTCCACAGAACGAAACGATCCTTGTCATCAAATACTGCGACAGCCTCGGGCAATGCTTCGATTGCGTCGCGGAGATGGGCCGCGTGATCCCCATCGGCCGCGGTGTCGATTGGTGCGTCGTCGTTCATGGCAAGGAGGTCCAGTTGGCGGTCGAATGCCCATGCTTCTTGGTCGATCAGCCGACAGCATCTCCCGAAAGCCCTAGAAAACAGTTATGATGCCGATAGCATTCGCAACGGTTTCTCTGCGCTTCGCCATTGGGGCCGACCCGAACCTCATGCGAGACATGATGCGTTGTCTTACGCAGGCCCGCCTATCGCGCCGCAATCCGGGAAATTTCGGTTTCGGGAGTAATTGGCGGAGAGAAAGGGATTCGAACCCTTGAGACGGTTACCCGCCTACACACTTTCCAGGCGTGCGCCTTCGACCACTCGGCCATCTCTCCGCAATGCTTAGTAAACCATTGGCCAAGGGCGCGCCGGTCCGGTCGCAAGCGGGCGCACTATACTCATAGACGCGGCCGCCGCAAGTGATCACGAGCATGGTATCCGCATTGATTGTTAGCGCCACGCACCTATCTTGTGCTGCAACGGAGCTGCGTGCGAAAAGGGGGCCGTGTGGCCGGGCAGTTCCGGAGAGGGCGGACCTTTTAGGCATGAAGCTTTTTCTTCGCGTTCTGGGTACCTGGCTCCTGGCGCTGGCGGTGATCCTGTTGATCATCGACGGCACGAAATCGCTGGCGGCCAGCGCGCTGATGACGACCAGCATGGGCGATACCTGGGTGGCGGTGAATGCGCAGAGCCTCGAAATAACGCGGCAATTCCTCAGCACGCGGTTTTTTTGGCCGCTGCTCGATCCGGTGTTCACGGCGCTGCTGAAGTTGCCGGGATTTGCTGCGACCGGGGTGCCGGGCCTGCTGCTGGCCTTCCTGTTCCGCTCGCGGCACGAGCGACGGTTCATCAGCACCGACACGATATAGGCGCGTTTTTGCAGTTTCTAACCGACGACTACCCTTTTTGAGAGGAGTGCAGTCATGTTCTTCCGTTCCAAACCGACTTCGATCCCGTCGCCGAGCGAGGCGCTTCCCGGGCGCCACGACGAAATGCAGGTCGCCGAGACCCACTATGTCAACGAGCATCCGCTCAAGGGCCCCTATCCCGCCGGCTCGGAGATCATCTATTTCGGGCTCGGGTGCTTCTGGGGCGCCGAGCGGCTATTCTGGGAATTGCCCGGGGTCTATGTGACCGCCGCGGGCTACCAGGGCGGCTCGACCCCGAACCCTTCCTATGAGGAAGTCTGTTCCGGCCGAACCGGGCATACCGAGGCGGTGAAAGTGGTGTTCGACCCCAAGCAGGTGTCGCTCGAGACGCTGCTGAAGACCTTTTGGGAAGAGCACGACCCCACTCAGGGCATGCGGCAGGGCAACGATCACGGCACGCAATACCGGTCGGCGATCTATACCACCACCACCGAGCAGGCGGCAGCCGTGGAAGCCAGCAAGAAGATGTTCGGCGACGCGCTGAAGGCGAAGGGGCTGGGGCCGATCACCACCGAGATTACCCCCGCCAAACCGTTCTTTTATGCCGAGACCTATCACCAGCAGTACCTGGCCAAGAACCCCAACGGCTATTGCGGCCTACAGGGCACCGGCGTTTCGTGCCCGATCAGCTTTGCCAAGGAAGCGGTGCACTAAGACTGGTCGGGACGATGAGCGACGGCGGGGTGCCGGCGGCGGTTTCCGATATTTTCGAGCGGGCAGCTTTCGAGGCAATGATCCTCGGGCTGCCCGCTTCCGTTCTGATGCGGCAATGGGGCGATGCCTCGGTCGGCAAAGTCGGCGGTCGGATTTTTGCGCTGCTTTCGGGCTGGGGCACCGACGGGGTGCCCGCCATCAGTTTCAAATGCTCGGAGCTGGCCTTTCAAATGCTGCCGGAGTTGGAGCGCATCCGTCCGGCGCCATACCTGGCGCGGGCCAAATGGGTGCAGGTGTCACCGGGATCGCCGCTGACCAGCGCGGAGCTTTGCGCCTATGTGGCGGAGGCACACCGGATGATTGCGGCAAGATTGACGCGGCGGCTGCGGGTGGAGCTGGGACTCGACGAGCTTGTTCCAGCGCGACCGCAAAGGTATTGAGCGGCGCCCCGGCCGGCGAAAACAAAGCGGGCGGTCCGGAGACCGCCCGCAGTTCGTCTGGGAGGACGTTTGGGGTGCTTCAGCCGCGCGGCTGCGGCACGATGCGGAGGTAGGGCTTCGGGGCCTTCCAGCCGCCGGGGAATTTTTCCTTGGCGGCTTCATCGCTCACCGAACCGGCGATGATGACGTCCTCGCCATCCTTCCAGTTGACCGGGGTTGCGACCGAATACTTGGCGGTCAGCTGCAGCGAATCGATGACGCGCAGCACTTCATCGAAGTTGCGGCCGGTGGAAGCCGGATACTCGATCTTGAGCTTTACCTTCTTGTCCGGGCCGATGACGAACACCGAACGCACGGTGAGGCTGTTGTCGGCGTTGGGATGGATCATGTCATATTTGCGGGCGATCGAGCCGTCGGTATCGGCGATCAGCGGGAAATTCAGCGCGGTGCCCTGGGTCTCCTTGATGTCGGCGGCCCAGCCGGCGTGGTCCTGGAGCTTGTCGACCGAAAGCCCCAGCACCTTGACGTCGCGCTTGTCGAATTCGGGCTTCAGCTTGGCGGTGTAGCCGAGCTCGGTGGTGCAGACCGGGGTGAAGTTCTTCGGGTGCGAAAACAGCACCGCCCAGTGGCCATCGATATAATCGTAGAAATGGATATGGCCTTCGGTGGTTTCCGCCTCGAAATCGGGGGCGGCGTCGCCGAGCAGAATTGACATGTAAGGCTCCTCATTCCAGCCGCGCGGGCTGTGCTGCACAATGATCAGGATATCGTTCTAAAGCCTGATGGAGGAAGCTTGGCAAGGCGAATTGTTTTGTTTTTAAGGTGCTTACGACGCGATGGCGTTCCAAGCCGGAGAATTTCGGCGCAATCGGCCACAGCAGCACGGCGGCGACATCCGCCAACGAGATGGTGCCGTGACTCTGAATATGGCGTGGTCGTTGGGACGCATTTGCGCCCGAAGTGGTTGGCGCGCGTTGATAAGATCAGGAAATCTGATAGAGACAGATCAATCCCTGCTCCCGCCGTATGCTGGATTTCCCGATGAGCCGCAATTTTCTGGTCGTGGACCCCGAAGAGGGGTTGGATGTGCTGCGGGGCCTCGCCTCGGCCGTGCGGGTAAAAATCCTGAAGCTGCTGCACGTCAAGGGTCCGCAGAACGTCAACGACATCGCCGCGGCGCTCGCCCTGCCGCAGTCGACGGTATCGTCGAACGTGCAGATACTCGAAGACGCCGGGCTGATCCGCACCGAGACGCAGAAGGCGCGCAAGGGCAACCAGAAGATCTGCCACTCAACCTTCGATGAAGTCATGGTGGTGTTCAAGGACGACGTCAAATCGCTCAGATCCAACGAGATCGAGGTGTCGATGCCGCTGGGGCTCTATACCAGTTGTGATGTCTCGGCGCCGTGCGGCCTCTGTTCGACCGAAAGCATCATCGGGCTGCTCGACGTGCCGGACACCTTTCTCGATCCCGACCGGATGAAGGCGGGACTGATCTGGTTCACTTCGGGTTATGTCGAATACCAGTTTCCAAACAATGCCCGGCTGGCCAAGAACAAGGTCGAATCCATCGAGTTCAGCCTGGAAGTGAGTTCGGAAGCCCCCGGCACGTCGGTGGATTGGCCGTCCGACATCACCTTCACGGTCAACGGCCAGGATATCGGCACCTGGACCTCGCCGGGCGATTTCGGCGACAAGCGCGGCGTCTATACGCCCGATTGGTGGAAGCTGAAGGGCAGCCAATACGGCAAGCTGAAGAGCTGGCGCGTCAACGGCGGCGGCACTTTTGTCGACGGCATGAAGATCTCCGATATCACCATCGACAAACTCGATCTCGAGGCGCACCGCTCGATTCGCCTCCGCATCGGGGTGAAGAAGGACGCCAAGCATCCGGGCGGGGTCAATATCTTCGGCCGCGGCTTCGGCAATTACGATCAGGACATCGTGTTGCGGCTGCACACCAAGCCGTAGCAAAGCGCGGGGGCGGCGCCCGAGATTCGTGCGATTCGCGGCGGCTTTACGCTTGACGCTGGGCGGGCTCTGCCATCTTATATAGCCGTCTTTTCGATATGGATCAGAAAATCGGGATCAGAGCATTGCCGGCAAAATGGGCCGCCGGTCCGCTCTGCTCATCATCATTCAAGCACACAAATTTGGGCGAATTGGCGCGCAAGGCCGGCTCATTCTTGCGCAATTCGCTTCCAGGGAGGGGCCGATGAAAGCGACCGCGACGGCGCATAAGGATTTTGCAATCTCGAAGATTGACGACCGGGTGTACGGGGCGTTCCTCGAACACCTGGGACGGGCGGTCTATACGGGCATCTATGAGCCTGACCATCCGAGCGCCGATGCGAACGGCATGCGCAAGGACGTAATCGAGCTGACCAAGGAGCTCGACGTGCCGATCGTGCGCTATCCGGGCGGCAATTTCGTTTCGGCCTACAACTGGGAAGACGGCATCGGGCCGCGCGAAAACCGCCCGGTGCGGCTGGACCTTGCCTGGCACACTTCTGAAAGCAACGCCGTGGGCATCCACGAGTTCGCCGATTGGGCGGATGCGGTGGGCACCGAGATGATGCTTGCCGTAAACCTCGGTTCGCGCGGGCTCGATGCGGCACGCAATTTCGTCGAATACGTCAACCACCCGGGCGGCAGCTATTGGAGCGATTTGCGCAAGGCCAATGGCCGCGCCGAGCCGTGGGACGTGAAACTCTGGTGCCTGGGCAACGAGATGGACGGCCCCTGGCAGGTCGGGCACAAATCGGCTGAAGAATATGGGCACCTTGCCAACGAAACGGCGAAAGCCATCCGCGCCTTCGACAAATCGCTGGAGCTCATCGTTTGCGGCTCGTCCAATGCGCGCATGCCGACCTATCCGCAGTGGGAAGCCACCGTGCTCGACGCGACTTATGAGTCCATCGACTACATCTCGCTGCACATGTACTTCGCCAACCGCGAGAAGAACAACGGCAACTACCTGGCGCTGAGCGTCGAACTCGACAACTACATCGGCGCGGTTGCCGGGGTGATCGAATTCATCAAGGCCAAGAAGCGTTCGGCGAAGGACGTCTATATCTCATTCGACGAGTGGAACGTCTGGTACCACTCCAACAAGCAGGACCGGGCCATTCTCGACGGCAATTCCGGCTGGCCGCATGCCCCGGCGCTGCTGGAGGACATCTACAATTTCGAGGACGTGCTGCAGGTCGGCCTGATCCTCAACACCTTCATCCGCCGCGCCGACGTGGTGAAGATCGCCTGCATCGCCCAGTTGGTGAACGTGATCGCCCCGATCATGACCGCACCGGG
>JAQGKB010000098.1 GCA_028290345.1 Hyphomicrobiales bacterium
GCGGCGGTGCTCGATGCCGATGGTCTCACGAACTTCAAGGATGATCCCGAGACACTGTTTGCGGCCATCAAGACCAAGCCGGATCGGCCGGTGGTCATGACGCCGCATGGCGGCGAGTTCACCCGGATATTTGGCGAGATTGAAGGCAGCAAGATCGAGCGCGCCCGGGCTGCGGCGGCGCGCTCCGGTGCCATTGTAGTGCTCAAGGGCGCCGATACGGTGATTGCGGCGCCTGACGGGACCGCGGCCGTCAACACCAATGCACCGCCCACACTGGGCACGGCTGGGTCAGGCGACGTGCTGGCGGGGATCATCGGCGGGTTGCTGGCACAGAAGATGGCAGCGTTCGATGCTGCAGCGGCCGGCGTGTGGCTGCACGGTGAAGCGGCGAACCGCTTCGGCAGGCCGGGGCTGATCGCCGAGGATCTGCCGGGGATTGTGCCGGGGGTGCTGGGGGCACTGCAGGGGCTATAGCGCTGCCTTGGAGGCGCTTCGGACGCGCTGGAGTTGTGGCGGCTTTGGAGAGGCCAACAGCCCTACCACTCCACCACCAACCGCTCGGGCCCATGAAAATGATATACATCATTGTACTGCGGCGGCTCGGCGATCCGGAGCCTTGGCAGACGCTCGAACAGCGTCTTCATCGCGACTTGTAGTTCGATCCGAGCCAAGGGAGCGCCAATGCAGAAATGAATGCCGGCGCCGAACGACACATTGGCCCCGTCGGTACGAAACGGATCGAATCGGTTCGCTTCGGCGAAGCGCAGGGGATCGCGATTGGCCGCGCCTAGCATCAGCCCGATCTGATCCCCAAGCTTCAGCGCAATTTCGCCTTCCAGCTCGATGTCCGAAAGCGCATAGCGCGTGAACATGTGCAGCGGCGCGTCATAGCGCAGGCATTCTTCTACCGTGGCGTCTGTTTGCGCATCCGTGGCAAACAGTACCTTCGGATCGATTCCGCTCTCGAGGATTGCCTTCACTCCGTTCCCGGTGGTGTGCAACGTCGCCTCGTGGCCCGCGTTGAGCAATAGTATGGCGGTCGAGATGACCTCGTCGTCGATCAACTTTTCGCCGTTCTGCTCGGTAACAATCATGTGGGTGAGCAGGTCTTCGCGCGGTGCCTTTCGCCGCTCGGCGATCATCGTTTTCATGTACTCGGTAAAGTCGGCGGCGGCCTTGTTGCTGTCGAGTTCGGTCTCATGCGAGCGGCCGAACATGTACATGGCCACCATGCGGTTCGACCAGTTGAGCAATTGCGGCGCCATTTCCGCCGGAATGCCGAGCATCTCCGCAATCACGACTACCGGGATCGGCGCCGCAAACGCCTTGATCAGGTCTATGCTCTGCTGGCGCTCGAACCCGTCGATCAGTTCGTTGGCAAGCGCCGCAATACGCGGACGAAGCTGCTCGACATATCGGCCGACGAACGCGCGGTTAACCAGCGTGCGCAGCCTCGTATGCGCGGGCGGCTCCAGCGATAACAACGAATAGCCCTCCGTCGCATCGAAATCGGCGGTGTGGGCGAGAGGCTCTGGCCAGCCCAATTGCTCCCGACTCGTGACATGCAGGATCTGCCGGCCGAAGCGCTTGTCTCGCAACAGCGCGTTCACTTCCTTGAAACCTGCAAAACACCAATGGCCATAATTCTCCCACACGAAGGCTGAAGCGTGCTCGTGAAGCGCTGTGTAAAAGGCGTACGGGTCCTGGAAAAAGGCGGGATCGCGTGGGTCGGCATTCCCCGTGCGCGCTGCTCGATCAATGCGTTGCGGAATGAAGTTCACGTCGAGCATGGAACCCTCAAGATTGACCGGATCGTCGACGATAGCTGCCCCGATGAGCGCGAGTAAACCGTGATTCCAGTCAGCGAGAATAAGGGATTGAACCCTGCCACACTCACGCCTATCTCTGGCTCTACCGCGCTAGCAAGCGGGATCTTCTGCAATCGGCAAAATCGCGCTGATTCTTTTTAAGGGGCATGAGATGAGAGACCAGGTCGATACCTATATGAACATGCTCGTGCCGATGGTGGTCGAACAGACCAACCGTGGAGAGCGTGCGTTCGACATTTATTCGCGCTTGCTGAAAGAGCGCATCATTTTCGTAACCGGTGTGGTCGAGGACAACATGGCGGCGCTGGTCACGGCGCAGCTGTTGTTCCTCGAATCCGAAAATCCGAAGAAGGAAATCTCGCTCTACATCAACTCGCCCGGCGGCGTAGTGACGGCGGGCCTCGGCATTTACGACACCATGCAGTTCATCCGTCCGGCAGTGGCGACGCTCTGCATCGGGCAGGCGGCCTCGATGGGATCGCTGCTGCTGGCGGCCGGCGAGAGCGGAATGCGGGCGTCGCTGCCCAATTCGCGCATCATGGTGCACCAGCCTTCCGGCGGCTATCAGGGCCAGGTGACCGACATCCTGATCCACGCCAAGGAGGTGGAAAGCCTGAAGCGCCGCCTCAACGAGATCTACGAGAAGCATACCGGACGCACATACGAGGAAGTCGAGAAGGCGCTCGAGCGCGACAATTTCCTCTCGGCCGATGCGGCCAAAGCGTTCGGGATCATCGATCAGGTCTACGAGAAGCGTGCGGTTCCTGAAGGTTCGTAAAATTTGACCGTTAACGTCGTTTATGAAGGGAACGGGACTGTGACCTTCGCGTAATTGCTTAGGGCCGAATCGACCGCTAAGGTTGGTTCGGCTTACTTATTGTTTATGTGTCATGCGGTAGCGTCGGTGTTGGCGCATTAAGGGGAGCGAAACTCCCAGGAGTGACAGGATGTCCAAGGACACTACGAATAGCGAATCCTCAAAGAACACGCTGTATTGCTCGTTCTGCGGCAAGTCTCAGCATGAGGTTCGTAAACTGATCGCCGGTCCGACCGTGTTCATCTGCGATGAATGCGTCGAGCTGTGCATGGACATCATCCGCGAGGAAAACAAAACCTCGATGGTCAAGTCGAGCGACGGGGTTCCGACCCCGGCCGACATTTGCAAGGTCCTCGACGACTACGTGATCGGGCAGTACCGCGCCAAGCGAGTGCTCGCAGTGGCAGTCCACAACCATTACAAGCGCCTGCACCATGCGACGAAGAACCAGGATGTGGAGCTTTCCAAGTCCAATATTCTGCTTGTCGGACCGACCGGGTGCGGCAAAACCTTGTTGGCACAGACCCTGGCACGCATTCTCGATGTGCCATTCACCATGGCCGACGCGACGACTTTGACTGAAGCCGGCTATGTCGGCGAGGACGTGGAAAACATCATCCTGAAGTTGCTGCAGGCCGCCGACTACAATGTCGAGAAGGCGCAGCGCGGCATCGTCTACATCGACGAAGTCGACAAGATTTCTCGGAAGTCCGACAATCCGTCCATCACCCGCGACGTTTCGGGTGAAGGCGTGCAGCAGGCACTGCTTAAGATCATGGAAGGCACGGTCGCTTCCGTTCCGCCGCAGGGTGGGCGCAAGCATCCCCAGCAGGAGTTCCTGCAGGTGGATACGACCAATATCCTCTTCATCTGCGGTGGCGCTTTTGCCGGCCTCGAAAAGATCATAGCGGCCCGCTCCGAAGGCTCGGGGATCGGCTTTGGCGCCGTCGTCAAGGACCCGCGTGACCGTCGCGTCGGCGAAATCCTCAAGGAAGTGGCGCCGGAAGATCTGGTGCGGTTCGGCCTCATTCCCGAATTCATTGGCCGCCTGCCGGTGATCGCGACCTTGGAAGATCTCGACGAGGCCGCCTTGATGGAAATCCTCACGGCGCCGAAGAACGCGCT
>JAQGKB010000292.1 GCA_028290345.1 Hyphomicrobiales bacterium
TGAGGACCTGACCGCGGCTCGGCTCGAGGAAATCATCGATGCGTTCGATGCCGGCAAGGGCGACACCATCAAGCCGGGGCCGCAGATCGACCGGATGACCTCGGCCGCCGCTGCAGGCCAGACGACGCTGCTTGAGCAGCCGACCAAGTTCCGCGAAAAATTCGTTCCCCCGCCGCCGCCCGAAGCGCCGGCTGCTGCCCCCGCCGCAGCGCCTGCCGCAGCCGCCCCTGCCGCGCCCGCACCGACGACTAAGGGCCGCCCGCGCGATGTTAGCGAGGAAGGCGCGCCGGCACTGAAGGAGCCCTCTGCCGCCGCAAAAGTGTCCGAAGCCAAGGCAGAGTCTGAGCGCAAGCAGGCCAATGCCAGCGCCAACGCTAACGGTCAGCCCGCCAAGGCGATGCGGCCGGACGCGACGGGCGCAGAGTCTCCGGCCGGCAAGATCGATGGCGGCAAAGCTGTCGGCAAGCCGGAACACGCGGTCAGCGGCGGCGCCACGGCCCCGAGGGCGATCTTCACCGCCCCGGCTGGCGCGCCGGACGATCTCAAGATGATGGCCGGTATCGGCCCGAAGCTCGAAGCCGAGCTGAATGCCATCGGCATCAGCAAATTCAGCCAGATCGCAGCATTCACTGCCGATGATGTGGCCAAGGTCGATGGCGCGATCAGCTTCAAGGGGCGGATCGGGCGCGACAACTGGATCAAGCAGGCGGAGGCGCTCGCCAAGGGTGGCGCAGCCGAATACGAACGCGTTTTCGGCAAGAAGCCGCGGTGAGGTGATATAAATGCTCGCAGATAAAGACCGCATTTTCACCAATCTCTACGGCCAGCACGACCGCAGCCTTGCCGGTGCACGTTGGCGCGGCGCCTGGGAAGGCACGCGCGATTTCATCGATCAAGGCCGCGACTGGATCACCAACGAGGTGAAAGTCTCGGGCCTGCGCGGTCGCGGCGGGGCAGGGTTCCCGACTGCGCTGAAATGGACGTTCATGCCCAAGGTCAGCGATGGGCGCCCGCATTACCTGCTGGTCAACGCCGACGAATCCGAGCCTGGCACCTGCAAGGACCGCGACATCCTGCGCCATGACCCGCATCACCTCGTCGAGGGATGCCTGCTGGCCGCGCGCGCCATGGACGCGCATCTGGCCTTCATCTACGTGCGCGGCGAATTCATCCGCGAGCGGCACAACCTCGAGCAGGCGGTGCAGGAAGCCTATGACGCCAAGCTGATCGGCAAGAACAACATCCACGGCTGGGACCTAGACATCATCGTCCACCATGGCGCCGGCGCTTACATCTGCGGCGAAGAGACCGCGCTGATGGAATCGCTCGAGGGCAAGAAGGGCCAGCCGCGCCTAAAACCGCCGTTCCCGGCCGGCATGGGCGTTTATGGTAATCCGACGACCGTGAACAACGTCGAATCGATCGCCGTCGTCCCGGAAATCCTGCGCCGCTCCGGCGCCTGGTTTGCGTCGATCGGCCGCGCGAATAATACCGGCACCAAGTTGATGTGCGTCTCCGGCCACGTGAACACGCCGGCCACCTTCGAAGAAGAGATGGGCATCAGCTTCGAAGAGATGATCGAAAAGCATTGCGGCGGCGTTCGCGGCGGCTGGGACAACCTGCTGGCCGTGATCCCGGGCGGCGCCTCGGTGCCTTGCGTTCCGGGCGAAAAGATCCGCAACGCCCGCATGGACTTTGATGGCCTGCGCGAAGTTGGCTCGTCACTCGGCACCGCGGCTGTGATCGTCATGGACAAGTCTACCGACATCATCAAGGCGATCTGGCGGCTTTCGGCCTTCTACAAGCACGAGAGCTGCGGTCAGTGCACGCCGTGCCGCGAAGGCACGGGCTGGATGATGCGCGTCATGGAACGTATGGTCGAAGGCCGTGCCCAGAAGCGCGAGATCGACATGCTGTTCGAGGTGACCAAGCAGATCGAAGGCCACACCATTTGCGCGCTCGGCGACGCCGCGGCCTGGCCGATCCAGGGCCTGATCCGCAACTTCCGCCCCGTGATCGAAGCCCGCATCGACGCCTATACCTATTCCTCGACCTCGGACGGCGCCGTGCCGTCGATCGCGGCGGAATAGGCATGGCGATGACGCAAAGCCCATGGCTGGCACGGAAGTACAACCCGGTTCTCTGGGTGGGCTTTGCCGTGCTGGTTTTTGCGGTTTTGTGGTGGCTGGCCTATTACGGCCAGTGGCAGGGCTGGTTTGGCCTGCTGGACGTGAAGTTCAACTGTCTTTCGGGCGGAACGTTCGAGTGCGACAGTTTTCAGGAATTCATCGGCAAATCGGCCATTCCGGTCTATTCGCCGATGGCGTTCTGGGCCGGTGCGATCCTATCGATCGTCGGCCTCTATCTCAGCGGCCGGCGAGGGTGAACGCATGCAAGGCAAACTTGAAGATCGCGGCAACATCGATCGTGACGATCAGACGCTCCGGAAGTGGGTTGCGGTCGGCTTGTGGGCAGTCGTGACCTTCGTCTTGGCCCTCGTCCTGCAGATCGCCGGCCAAGGGCTGTTCGCGGGCGCGGCGCTTGTCGTCGGAATATTCATCATCGTCTACACTGCCTTCGCGAAATCGAAGCTGGCGTATTACCTCACATGGCCGAGCCATTTCGTGGAGCCATTGCTTATGCTCCTGAACAACGCTCTATCGGGTCACTAGACATGGCAAATATCAAGGTCGACGGTCGGCTGGTAGAAGTCCCCGACTACTTTACGCTGATGCAGGCAGCGGAGGCTGCGGGCGCCGAAATTCCGCGCTTCTGCTATCACGAGCGGCTTTCGGTCGCCGGCAACTGCCGCATGTGCCTGGTCGAGGTGAAGGGCGGACCGCCGAAGCCGCAGGCTAGCTGCGCCATGGTGGTCAAGGACTTGCGGCCCGGCCCGAACGGCGAGCCGCCGGAAATGTTCACCAATACGCCGATGGTCAAGAAGGCCCGCGAAGGCGTGATGGAATTCCTGCTGATCAATCATCCGCTCGATTGCCCGATTTGCGATCAGGGCGGCGAGTGCGATCTGCAGGATCAGGCCATGGCCTATGGCGTCGATTCTAGCCGGTTCCAGGAGAACAAGCGCGCAGTCGAGGACAAGTATATCGGGCCGTTGGTCAAAACCTCGATGAACCGCTGCATCCTGTGCACGCGGTGCGTCCGCTTCACCACCGAAGTTGCGGGCGTCACGGAGATGGGCCTTTTGGGCCGCGGCGAAGATGCCGAGATCACCACCTATCTCGAGCG
>JAQGKB010000300.1 GCA_028290345.1 Hyphomicrobiales bacterium
GATGCGGCGCCGCGCAAGCTCAGCCCAGTCAGCCTGACCTCGCCGATGAACCTGACGCCTCTGGTCAACTGACGCAGACGCTCACGACCGTTTCAGGGTGACAGGCCGGGCCGCCAGCCCGGCCTGCAATGTATTTGTGGGACGCCCAAGCGCCCCGCGAGCAGTTACATGCAAAAAGCCGACAATTTATATTTAATCGAATTCGCTTAGCCGGCATCGTTCACGAAGTTGTCAGGACACCGTCCGGTCCCCAATTCGAGCTCAGCGGATGTGCACGGACTGCCGCAGTCGACATTTTATTGTCGCTGCTTGGTATCCGGCCCGTTGGTAAGGTTAATTCCAGCTCCCAGTAGTCATAAATTCAGGAAAACATTTCAAGTGCGGCGTGCTTGGTTTAGTACGTCAGCAACAGGAGCATTTCGATACGATCATGACGCTGGACGACAAGTCGTTTTTGCAGGCGGCGGAAGCGCAGCCGGAGCTGAAACATCAGAGAACCGCGAAAACGAACTCCGGTCTCTTTGGCGCATTGCTGCGCCGGCGGGCCAAACAGGCAATTGCCGGCTCGGGCGGCCAGGACAAGCAGAAGGCGTTACTGCCGAACCCGCCGGAACCCTTGGCCGATCCAATCCTCGGGGCATTGCTGTACCTCGCCAAGCTCTGGGGCCGGCCGCTCTCCAAGGATGTGCTGACGGCCGGGCTGCCGCTCGACAAGGGCCGGCTGACCAACAAGCTGATCGGGCAGGCGCTCGAGCGCATCGGCCTCAAGGGGCATTCGGCCAAACAATCGCTCGGAAGGCTGGCGGATTTCGATATGCCGGCCCTGTTCGATGGTCCCGGCGGCACGGTGCTAATCTGCGTCGCCCGCACCCCGGACGGCAGCTTCAAGTGCTATGACGCGACCACCGACTCCGAGGTCATCCTCCGGGCCAAGCAATTCTCCTTCCGGACGCGGCGCCGGCTGCTGCTGATCAAGCCGATCCCCGAAACCTCGGAAGCCGGGTTCAGTGGCAAGAAGCGCAAGGAACACTGGCTGCGCTCGGCGCTGGCCGGCCATTGGCACAGCGTCTTCTACGTCATGCTGGCGGCGGTGTTCATCAACCTTTTCGCCATCGCCTTCCCGTTCTTTTCAATGAATGTCTACGATCGCGTGCTGCCGAACAAGGCAACCTCGACGCTGTGGGTGCTCGCCATCGGCATGCTGCTGGTGCTGCTGTTCGACATGGCGCTGAAGGTCGCGCGCGGCTCGATCATCGACTATGTCGGCCGCAAGATCGATTTCCGCCTGTCGTCGGCGCTGTTCGACCGGGTGCTCAACACCACGATCAGCGCCAGGCCCGCTTCTACCGGCGCGTTCGTCAACCGGATCTCGCAATACGAGGTGCTCCGGGACTTCTTCACCTCCAGCACCATCGTCATGTTCGTCGACGTCCTGTTCATGGGCGTCTTTGCCTATGTCATCGCGTCGCTGATCGGCTGGGTGGTCATCTTCCCGCTGCTGGCCGGCGTCATCTCCGTGGCGTGCACGCTCACCATCGGCATCCGGTCGGGAGCGTCGGTGGAAGCCGCGCTGGCCGAATCCTCCGCCCGCAACAGCATCCTGGTCGAAACCCTGTCGTCGCCGCAGACCGTCAAGGCGACGCGCGCCGAAGGGCAGTTCCTGCGCCGCTGGGAGAACACCATCCTCGCCTCCTCGGAGACGCAGAACAAGATCAAGGCATATCAGTCGCTGGCCACCCAGGTCACGGGCGCCGCCAGCCAGGTGTCGCTGATCGCGATCATCGTGGCGGGCACTTATCAATTCGGGGCCGGGGAATTGACCATGGGCGCCATCGTCGGCGCCATGATGCTGTCGAACCGGCTGATCGCGCCGATCGCCCAGATTTCGGCGGCCCTGCTGCGCACGCGCAGCGCCGGCGAGGCCTACAAGACCCTGTCCAACATCATGGCCCTGCCCGATGAGCGCGCGGTGCGCAACAGCTTCGTCGGCCGGTCGGTCTCCTCCGGCAAGATCGAATTCCGCAAGGTGCGCTTTGCTTATCCGGGCGCGCAGCAATTCGTGCTCGATGCCGTGTCGTTCGCCATCAACCCCGGCGAAAAGGTCGGCATCATCGGCCGCATCGGCTCGGGCAAGACCACGCTCGGGCGATTGCTGGTGAATTTTTACGCCGCCAACGAAGGCGAAATCCTGGTCGACGACGTGGCGATCGGGCAATACCACCCGGTCGAACTGCGCCGGCAGGTGGGCCTGGTGCTGCAGGACCCCGAGCTTTTCAACGGCACGGTCAAGGACAACATCATCCTGTCGGATCCTACCGCCAGCAACGAGCGGCTGCTCGATGTGGCCAGGCGCGCCGGCGTCGACGATTTCGTCTCGCGCCATCCGATGGGATTTGACATGCCGGTGGGCGAGCGCGGCAACCTGTTGTCCGGTGGACAGCGGCAGGCCATTGCGCTGGCCCGCACCATGTTGGTCGATCCGAAAATCCTCTTCCTTGATGAGCCATCGAGCTCGATGGACCTCGCCACCGAACGGCAGCTGATCGGGCACCTCTCCACCAGCCTTGCGCCGGAACACACGGTGCTGATCGCCACGCACCGCTTCAGCCTGTTGTCACTGGTCACCCGGCTGATCGTCATCGACAACGGCCGGATCGTGGCCGACGGACCGCGGGATGCCGTGCTGGCGCAACTCAAGGCGCGCGGAGAGAACGCATGAGCGTCGTGACCGACCAATTTGGCGATCGGGTCTTTGCCATCAACAACGACCGGCCGCCGCTGCAATGGCTTTGGGTGGTGCTGCTGGTCTGCGCTTTCGTCGCCACCGCGCTGATCTGGTCGGCGCTGGCACAGATCGATGAGTTGAGCCGGGCCGATGGCCGGGTCATTCCATCCGGCAAGACGCAGGTGATCCAGAGCGCCGAGCCGGGCGTCGTCGACGAGATTTTGGTGCGCGCCGGGCAGCAGGTGAAAAAAGGCCAGCAGCTGATCCGGCTGGACGATACCAACAGCGCCTCGTCGGCCGGCGAAGTCGGCGCCAAGGTGGAAGCGCTGCAGGCACAGGTGGCGCGGCTCAACACCGAATACAACGGCGACACTTCCAAGGGCTACGTCTGCCCCGACGAGGTCAAGGCTAAGGCGCCGGCCGTCTGCGCCAACGAAGCCAACCTGCTCAATGTACGCGCCGACTCGCTCAATCAATCCAAGCAGGTGCTGCAGGCTCGGGTCGAGCAGCGGCAGCGAGAGCTGAACGAAGCGCTTTCGAACAAGAGCCGGCTGGAAAAGAGCGCCGCGCTGGCCACGCAGAACCTGGCCCTGATCGAGCCGCTGGCGCAGAAGGCGCTGGTTTCGAAAACCGAATACATCACCGCGCAGCGCGAAGTGAATGACTTGCACGGCCAGATCGACGCCCTGGTCGAATCCATCGCCCGCCTGCAGGCGGCGCTGAGCGAAGCCGATCTGCAGGTGAAGCAAGCCGACGTGCAGTTCCGCGAGGACGCGCTGTCGCAGATGACGCTGCACCTGGCGGAGCTGGCCGCCGCCCAGGAACAATTGCGTGGCGCCGCCGACCGGGTGAGCCGCACAGACATCCGCTCGCCGGTGGATGGCATCGTCAACAGCCTCGACGTCAATACCATTGGCGCGGTGGTCGGCGCCGGCACCAAGCTGCTCGATATCGTGCCGGTCTCGGACACCTTGCTGGTCGAAGCCCACCTTAAACCCTCCGACGTGGCGTTCGTGCTGCCTGGGCAGGAGGCCAGCATCAAGCTGACGGCGTACGACTTTTCGATTTTTGGCGGCCTCAAGGCCACCGTCGAGAACGTCTCGGCCGATAGCATCGTCGATCCGCAAACGCGCGAAACCTACTATCTCGTGCTGCTCAAGGCCGAGACCAACACCCTAAAATATCGCGACCAGCAGCTGCCGATCCTGCCGGGCATGGTGACCAATGTCGAAATCCTCACCGGCAAGAAAACCATCCTGCAGTACTTGCTGAAGCCGATCAACAAGGCGCGCGATGAAGCGATGCGGGAACGCTAGGCATGAACGGGGCGCAATCCGCACCGCCTGCCAGCCATGAGGTCGCGCCCGCCGACGAGCTGATCGGCATGGCCGATCCCGAATTTCGCACGGTGCCGGTCAACGGCATGCGCAAGGGCATACGCCTCGAAAAGATCTTCTGGGACGCCCTGACCGACATCGGCAACCGGCTGGGCATGCGCCGGACGACGCTGGTCCGCACCGTGCTGGAGCAGCCGGGGCGCGACGACGGCAATGCAGCCAGCCTCTTGCGCTGCTATGTGGCGCAATCGCTGTCCACCGATGCGGCACGGCTGCGGGGCCTCACCACGCCCGAACATACCATCCGCCTGCTGCAGCAGGCGCCCGTGCCTTCCTTCGCCATCAACCGGCAGAAGAAGCTGCTGCAGGTGAACCCGGAATTCATCCAGTTCCTGCGCCTGGTCTCGGGCAGCATGACCGCGCATATCTCCGCCGAGACCGCGCAGATCGCCATGGATACGCCGGTCGAACAATTGTTCGAGCAGATCAAGCAGCCGCACGATTCGGTGCAGAGCACGATGACCATCCGCATCGATGCGCGGCAGCGGCGGGTCACCACCAAGATCGTGGCAGTGCCGCCGTGGCCGCCGACAACGCTGGTCGGCTACATCATCACCTGAGCGCCCGCGTGGCTTAAGCCACGCAGACCATCAAACCCCTTCGCCTGGCATGACCGAATTCAGGTCCATAGGCAGCGAGGCCATGGCAGGGCGCTGGCTGGTGAAGCCGTGGATATAGCTCTTGCCGCCGACGAACGACATGATTGGCATGTAATTGGCCAGCGCCGTGTCGCTCTTTACCACGGTGGAGAGGTTGTCGAGGACATAGGCCTCGCCGTTGAGATGGGCGGCCAGCACAGCGTGGAACACCCCCTTGTTGGTATCTTCCAGGACGATGAGCTGCAATTGGCTCGGCGAGAAGCCGAGGCTGCGCAGCATCCACATCTTGGCGAGGGCAAAATCCTCGCAGTCGCCGGCGCCCTTGCCGGCCATCTCGACCGGATTGGCCCAATAATCGGTTTGGCCCCAGGTGCTGCGATCGGTCTGGTAGCGCATCGCCGCGTTGACCTCGCGGTTGACAAGGCTCAGCACGTCGGCGTCGGTCATGCCGCCGGCGCGGAGCGCGGCCGCCTGCAGGCGCTTGGCAAAGGCCGTGTCGCAGTTGGCAAGGCCAGAGGCCGCGCAGTTGGCGCCGAACAGCGGGGTATAGTCGCCTTTCGTCGCCTGGCGCCATTTCGCCAGCGTCGGCAGATTGCCGGCCGAGATCGCCACCGACTTGAACACGTTGTAATTGCCAGAGCCGCCGAGCAGGCCCTGCGAACCCCTGGGCTCGACCGGGGCCATGGGCGCAACACGGGCAAGCAGGATCGGACCGCCGTTCAACATGGCAACCGTGGTAATATCGGGCATGGCCCGCGTGCGGAACGGATTATCGAACAGCGGCTGGCGCAGTGCCAGCGATGCGATGCGCGGGGCCCAATCATAGGCCATCTGCCGCGGCGCCACCGGGCCACTCATCAGACCCACTGCCTGGGCGGCTGCGATGCCGGACGCAACAAGTGCCAGCCCAACGGCCGCCGTTATTATTAATTTGCTGAAGATACGCACCACGACTGCTCTCCTTTGATAAAAGCAGCCTAGCCAGTATTTAATAATCCCCCGCCAATATACTTGGCTTACTTATAGTATAGAAATTCGGTAAAATTCGATTGATTCACTATACTGAGGGGACGATGGGGGGCGACCGCCGGCGGGCGAAACCCCCTTGTCACCGAATACCCCACCGGGTCGTCACCCTCGGGCTCGACCCGAGGGCCCAGACTAATGCGGTGGTGCTTGCCACAAGCCTAGGTCCTCGCATCGAGTGCGAGGATGACGAATG
>JAQGKB010000317.1 GCA_028290345.1 Hyphomicrobiales bacterium
CGCATTACCCAGTTGATCGAGCAGGCCGAGGCGCTTGCCGATGCCGGAGCCGATATCGTCGCCTTCGACGCGACCCGCCGTCCCCGTCCGGCGAGCGTCGCCGATCTCATCGCCGCCATCCACGCCAAGGGCAAGCTGGCGATGGCCGATTGTTCCGATATCGATGACGCGCGTGAGGCTCTCGCGGCCGGCGTGGATTTCATCGGCTCGACGCTCTCCGGCTATGCCGGCGGTCCGGTGCCGGAAACGCCGGATTTCGAGCTTATCGCGGCCATGCGCGAACTGACGCCGTTCGTGATCGCAGAGGGCCGCATTCGCACCACCGAGCAGGCGAGCGAAGCCCTCCGCCGCGGTGCCTACTGCGTGGTCGTCGGCTCCGCCATCACCCGAACCGAACACGCTACCGAGTGGTTCCGGCAGGCGCTCGCCGAGACTGCGGCGCAACTGGCGGCCCGTGCCGCCGGAACCCTCGCCATCGATATCGGCGGTACCAAGATCATGGCGGCGCTGGTCCGCGACGGCAGGATCGAGCGCGCGCAGACCATCTCGACCGCCCGCGATCTCGATCCGGATGCCTGGATCGCCGCCATCGCCGAAGCCACAAAACCGTGGCGCGGACAATTCGGCAATCTCGGCATTGCGGTGACCGGCCTCGTGAACAAGGGCATCTGGTCCGCCTTGAACCCCGAGACGCTGCGTATCCCACCGAACTACCCGCTGGTGGACCGGCTGCGGCAGGCCTTCGGCGTTTCCGCCTTCGCCCTCAACGACGCGCAGGCGGCAGCCTGGGCCGAATACCGCCACGGCGCCGGCGAGCGCGAGGATATGGTCTTTCTCACCATCTCTACCGGCATCGGCGGCGGCGTGGTGCTCAACGGCCGCCCGCTGCTGGGCCTCGCCGGACATTTCGGCCTGCTGCGCGGCCCCTCCGCCGATCGCAAATCGCCCTTCGAAGACGAGGTTTCTGGACGCTGGATCGCCGCGCAGGCCGCTGCTGCCGGCCATGACGCCGACGCGGCCGGCGTTTTCGCCTCGGCGCGCGGCGGCGCCGACTGGGCCGAGGCCATCGTCTCCGCCTCGGCGCAAAAAGTGGCCCTGCTCTGCCATGACATCCAACTGACCTTCGATCCCACGCGCATCGTCATCGGCGGAGGCATTGGCCTCGCCGATGGCTTTCTCGATCGGGTGCGCACCCAGCTTCCCATCTTGCCGCCCCGGCTTCAGCCGGTACTCGTCGCCGCAAGGTTGGGCGTCCACGCCGGGGTCATCGGCGCCGCAGACTTCGCTTCAGGCTCGATCTAAAACAACAACAGGGAGACTTAAATGCGCACGTCGACGAAAGCCAAACTCTCCGTCCTAGCCGTTCTCGCCGCCTCGCTTTTCGCCTCGACCGCCCAGGCGGCGGTCACCGTTCTGGGCTGGCCCGGCGGCTCGGAGGAAACCGCGCTACGCGCCGCCGCCAAGGCCTACAATGATTTGTCAACGGTGTCGGCCGACGACAAGGTCAACCTGATCTTCTTCAATCGCGATGGCTTCTACGACAAGCTGCAGGCCGATATGGCCGCCGGCTCGAACGCCTTCGATGTGAACCTGCTCGCCACCTACGCCATCGGCCGCTACGCCCCATATATGGAGCCGGTCGATCTCGGACCGGACGCCGCCAAGGTTTTCGGCGAATCCGTGCTCAAGACCATGCAGTTCGGCGGCAAGCAATATGGCGTGCCGACCGATCTTTCGCTGCACTTCATGTACTACCGCAAGGATTTGATCGACGCGCTGCTGAAGGACGATGCCGCCAAGGCGAAATACGCCGAAATTTCGCAGAAATACCTCGGCAAGGCGCTGCAACCAAAGGACCCGGACAGCTGGACCTGGGACGATTGGGCGGCCACCGCGCTCTATTTCACCAAATCGATCAATTCCGCCAGCCCGGTGCGCTACGGCACGGTGCTGCAGCTGAAGAACCTGCTGTTCAACATCATGGTGTTCCAGTCGCTGCCGCGCTCCTATGGCGGCGATTGGATGGATGCCAAGGGCAACGTCACCATCGATTCCGATGCCTACAAAACCGGCCTGAAACTCTACAAAACCCTCTATGACGCCGGCGCCACGCCGAAGGATTCGTTGAGCTACGAATATCCTGAAACCAACGCCGCCTTCGGCTCGGGCCAGGCCGCCACCGCCCTGCAATGGAACGCCGCGGCGGGCGATTTGACCGACAAGGCCAAGTCCCCGGCTGTCGCCGACAAGGTCGGCATCGTCGCCCCGCCGGCGGGACCCGTAGCCCGCGCCGATCACATCCATGGCCTGGGACTCGGCCTCAACAAGAATGCCAAGAACAAGGCCGGCGGCGTCAAAGTCCTGCAATGGCTCGCTACCCAGGACGCCTCGCTGCTCTACGCCAAGAGCGGCGGATCGCCGGCCCTGGCCCCCGACGTGGTCGCCAAGATCGCCACCGATCGTCCGGACCTGGTGCAACTGGGGAAATTTGCCAGTGCCTATGGTTATGTGATGACCGGCGGTACCTCCGCCAATGCACTCTCGGTCTATGAGCTCCAGGCCAAGGAATTCACCGGCTACTGGTCCGGCCAGGAATCCCTGGAGCAGGCCCTCGCCAACACCAAGTCGGGCATGGAAAAGCTGTTGAAATAACCCGCTCCGGCGCGGGCCGCCAATTGGCCCGCGCCGGACCGCATAGGATCTGAAAGGCGCTAATGGACATCGCACGCCGCACCGAGTGGAAAATCCTGGCGAGCCCGCTGGTGGTGTTCCTGCTGCTGTTCCTGGGCTTTCCAGCCATCGTCAACCTGATCTACAGCCTGTCGCAGGTCAGCTTCGAAAGCCTGCGCAGCCCGACGCTGACCGGCCCGCAAAACTATCTCGACGTGCTGACCGATAGTAGCTTCTGGAGCGCCTGCTGGTTCTCGTTGCGTTTTGGCTTGATCACAGCGGTGGCCGAGTGCCTGCTCGGGCTATTCCTCGCCATTTTCCTCGCGCCGCTGATCGAAAAGCACTCGTTCCTGATGGCGCCGCTGATGCTGCCGCTGATGGTGGCGCCGGCCATGATCGGCCTGATGTACCGGCTCGTGCTGCACGAGTTCGTCGGCCCGGTGCCGTACTACCTGTATACTTTCTTCGGCGACAGCCCGTCCTTCCTCAACGCCGACAACGCGTTCTGGACGCTCTGCGTGGTCGAGGCACTGCAATGGACCCCATTCGCTTTCCTGTTGTTCTACATGGCCTATCAGGCCATCCCGCTGGAGGTGCGCCAGGCGGCGCAGATCGATGGCGCGTCGCCCGCCCAGATCCTGCGCCGCATCGACCTGCCGCTGATGCTGCCCACCATCGTCGTCGCCTTCTTCATCCGCTTCATCGACGGATTTCGCGTCTTCGACAACGTCTACACCCTCACCGGCAGCGGCCCGGGCGGGTCGACCACCTCGCTGTCGATCTATATCTACGAGGCGTTTTTCAAGCAGGGCGCCATCGGCAAGGCCGTCGCCGCGTCGGTGGTCTTGTTCATTGCCTCGTTCGCGGTGCTGTTCGGGCTCAACTGGCTGGCCAACCGCCGCCGAAAGGCCGCGGCATGAAGATCTTGCGCTGGATCGTCCTCGTCGTCGCCGTGCTGGTGCTGAATTTTCCGGTGCTCGTGACGCTGATCACCTCGTTCAAGAGCGGCGCCGAATTGTCGATCAATCCGGGTTTCTGGATCGACCAGCCGACCCTGGAAAACTACGCAAAAATCCTGCAGGTCGATGACCGGCTGAACATCTTCGGCTATCTGGCCAACAGCCTCATCGCCTCGCTGATTGGCACCACGCTGGCCATCTTGCTGGCCTTTCCGGCCGCTTATGCCATCGCCCGCGGCGGGTTCGGCCGCAAGGCGTTGATGCCGGCCATCGTCAACCTGCGGGCCGTGCCGCTGATCATCTTCGCCATCCCCATCTACATGATGTTCCAGTGGGTTGGGCTATTGGACACCCAGCTCGGCCTCGGCCTGATCCTCACCATCGTCAATCTGCCGCTGGCCCTGATCGTCCTCGTCAACGCCATCGATGACATCCCCCTCGAACTCGACGAAGCCGCCAAGATCGACGGCGCCAGCACCTTCCAGATCATGCTGCGGGTCGTGCGCCCGGTGATCCGCCCGGCGCTGGTGACCACTTTCATCTTCGGCTTCATCACCGCCTGGAACGAGTTCCTCTTCGGCCTGATGCTGACCACCAGCAAGGCGGTGCCGATGACGGTGGGAGCGTCGTTCTTCTTTGCCGCCAGCGGTGGCGGCGTGCAATGGGGCCCGGCCTCGGCGGTGATGATCGTCGGCGCCCTGCCCCCGATGCTGCTTGGCCTCGTGATGTACCGCCAGATCAGCGGCTCGATGACCGCCGGAGCCGTGAAGGGCTAGCGCCGGCCACCAACCGTAGCGGCCGGCACTAGCTTCCGATCAGGCTTGCGGCACGTATTTGCGCCAGTTGTGCTCTTCCTTGAACCCGAGCACTTCGCGGATCTTGCGGTTCGAAATCGGCGCTTCCCCGGGACCCATCGGGCGGGTGATCGGGGTAGCCGGTGCCCACTTCTTCAGGAACTCCGTCGTCGGTTCGTTGGCGGTGATCTCGTCGTTGACGGCGTTGAACACCTGGAACCCCATGCCGTCCTTCTCGATGCAGAGATGCACGATCTGGCCCAGGTCGCGCGCGTCGATATAGCTCCAGGCATTGCGCTTGCGCGACGGCGGGTCGGCGACGAATTTCGGGAACCGATCATATTCGTGCGGTTCGATGACGTTGCCGATGCGCAGCGCGTAGATATCGGCCCCGGTCCGCATGGCGAATGCACGGGCGGTCTTTTCGTTCACCACCTTGGAAAGCCCGTAGCTGTCCATCGGATCGACATCGTAATCCTCCTCGAGCGGGAAAGATTTGAAATCCTTGTCGCCCTCGGCAAAGCACACCCCATAGGTGGTTTCGCTCGAGGCGATGATCACCTTGCGGATGCCGAGCTTGGTCGCCGCCTCGATGACATTATAAGTCGAGATCACGTTGTCCGAAAACGTGGTGTTGTCGGGCCGCAGCCCGATGCGCGGGATCGCCGCGAAATGCACCACGGCGTCGACCTTAGCCGGGCCCTTGCCGGTCTGCAACTCGCTGTTATCGAAATGCATCGACAGCGCATTGAAGGTCTGGCCGCTATCGGTGAGATCAGTCACCAGCGTATTGACCCCGGGATGGTTCAGCGGCACCAGGTCGAGATTGAGAACCTCGTGGCCCCGCCCCAGCAGGTACGGCACGACATGGCGGCCGGCCTTGCCGCTGCCGCCGGTGAAAACAATGCGTTTGCTCATGGGATGTCCTGACTTTTCGGAAGAATTGGCACCTGGCCAGCTCACGGCATGAGCTGGCCGCCGTTCACCTCGATGGTCTGCCCGATAATATAGCCCGAGAGCGACTGCGAGGCGAGGAACAGGTACGTGCCGACGCAGTCCTCGGCGACGCCCAGCCGGCCCTGCGGCACCGTCGCCAGCATCGCATCGAGCTGGGCCTGCGTCGAATAGCGCTCATGGAACGGCGTGCTGATCACGCCCGGCGCCACGGCGTTAACGCGAATGTTGAACGGGATCAGCTCCTTGGCCATGCCGCGGGTGACGTTCGAAACGAACGCCTTCGACGAACCATAGAGCCCCGCCCCATTGCTCGCGCCATTGCGCGCGGCGATCGAGGTGGTGTTGATGATGAAGCCGCCATTGACCTTGAGGTGCGGGATGGCAGCGCGGCTCGCCGCGATCACCGAGCGGCCATTGAGGTCCATCACCGCGTCATAGTGCTCGTCGGTCATGTCCTCGTACTTCATGCGCGCAACCATGCCGCCCGCATTGTTGATCAAGCCATCGAGCCGCCCGAACGCGGAGAAAGCCTCCTCCACCGCCCGCACCATTTCGCTCGATTTCATCGCCTCGGCGCGGATCAGCGCCACCTTGCCGCCATCGGCCTTGATGGTCTTCGCCAGCTCTTCCGCCGCCTCGACGCTTGAATTGTAGTGCAGGCCAACCGAAGCGCCCTGCGCCGCGAAGGCCTTGGCGAGCGCCGCGCCGATGCCGGTCGAGGCGCCGGTGATCAGGACGGCTTTGCCAGCGAGATCGGGAATGACGAGAGTGGATGCGGACATGTGCGGTGCTCCTCGAAGATATCGTGTTTTGAAAGCGGCTTGATCGGATTGGTAGCAGACGCCCCGGCGGTCGCCAATCGTCATCGGCCGGACGCTGGTCCGGCGATCGGAGCGATCAACCGATATTAACGATAATATCTGGCGCCGCGTCCAGCCTTGAAGCTAAACATTTTGGGAAGCTTTTTGACGGGGGCTGTCGGCTTCAAACCGGCTCGCCGAACGGCAATTCCCGCAGTGGAGTATCGAACCTCAGTCCGAGTTCGTTGCTCTGGCGGCGCACGACGCTGCAGCGCCACGGTCCAAAGATGCCCACCACCAGCGAGAATACCGCCGGCACGCCGATCACCGTCTCGACCCGGATGAGCGCGCCGGTCCCCGAGATGTTGCGAACGGTGCAGGGAATGACGGAACGTCCCCCGTTGATGACGATGGTGCCTTCCTTCAGCACCCGGCGGCGCGGCGCCCGTCTTTGCTCGGCCGTCCTCTGGTCGGCGTCATCGGACGGGTCCGAAAACTGCGGGTGGATCGAAAGTTGCGCGCCGCGTTCGCGCAGCAGGCTGGCATGCGGGCGGGTACCCAGGTAGGCGATCAGGCCCTTGAAGCCGCCGGCGCCCACGTTAATCGTGGTCCGGTGGTCCTCGAGAAACACCGCCGCGCCCGCGCCGACGCGGAACGGCCCCACGCCGGCGTCGCCTTCGAGCGCAAGCAGCCAGGTCTCGCGCCCGGCATCGCAGTCCCAGATCGAACCAGCCGGAAGATCGAAATGCTCCAGCACGAAATGTGGTCCCGCCACCAGCAGCGTCCGGGCGTGGGTCAGCGGCACGGCCTCGGCCAGCCCCGGCAGCGGCACCGGCGGCACCGTCCTCGCGTCGGTGACCACGCGCAGGTCGCGGCCATGTTCGATCAGCCGGAACGTCGCGTCGGTGCGCTGCTGGATCTGGGCCACCACGATGCCGGGGCCAATGGCATGCACGGTGCCGGCCGGCACGAACAAGGCCCGGTCCTTCTCGACCGGGTGCCATTGCACCTGGTCGACGATCGAGCCGTCCTCGATCGCGGCGCGCAATTCGCTGGAGGTCAGCGGCTGCTTCAGCCCGACAGCGATTTTCGCGTCCGGCGCCGCCGAGACCACATACCAGGCCTCGGTCTTGCCATGCGCCATGCCAAAGGTTTCGCCAAAACTGTCATTGGGCCGCAGCTGGATCGAAAGAGGTTCTTCTGTCACCAGCAATTTGAGCAGCAGGTCCGGGTCCGGCGAATTCCTGTCGGCGCGCTGGAACCAGAGTTCACCGATCGGGCTGTCATCGAGGCTCAGACCGCCCCACGGTTTGGTTTCGACGCGGCCCCGCAATTTGCGGACGATGCGCTTCGCTGCCAGTTCGATAGTCATGCCCGCTCTCCTTTTCAAAAAAGATAGAAGTCATGCTCGCCGGAACTCGGCCGGCGAGGGCCATCGCGATGTCACCCCGCCGAGCGGAGCGGAACCGGAACGAGGCCGCGCCGCTCGAGCAGAATAGCGAACTGCTCGGCGGAAACCGGCCTGCTGAAGTAGAAACCCTGCGCCTCGTCGCATTGCTGATCCTGCAGGAATTGCAGTTCCTGCGGCTCCTCCACCCCCTCGGCCACCACTCGCAGCTTGAGGTTGCGCGCCATGCCGATGATGGCGGTGACGATCGCGGCATCGCCGCCATCGACGCTGATCCGGCGGATGAAGGACTGATCGATCTTCAGCGCATCGACCGGGAACTTCCGCAGATAGCTGAGGCTGGAATACCCCGTGCCGAAATCATCCACCGCTACCTGCACGCCCTTGTTCCGCAGCGTCTTGAGGATAGATGCCGTGGTATCGGCGCTCTTCATCAGCACCGTTTCGGTCAGTTCGACTTCCAGCAGGTCCGGATCGAGGCCGGCGTCGGCGAGCGCTGCGAACAGGCCATCGAGAAACCCTTCGTCCCTGAATTCGATGGCCGAGACGTTGACCGCCATCGTGGTCGCGGCAAGTCCCGCATCGGCCCACGCACGCGCCTGCCGGCACGCTTCGCGCAGCACCCACGCGCCGATCGGCACGATCAGCCCGCAATCCTCTGCCACCGGAATGAATTGGGCCGGCCCGACCAGACCGCGCGTTGGATGGGTCCACCGCACCAGCGCCTCGGCCCCGGTGATCAGTCCGGTGCTGACATTCACCTTGGGCTGGTATTGCAGCACGAACTCGTTGCGCGCCAGCGCCCGCCGCAAGCTCTCCTCGATCGATTGCCGCTCCACGGCGCGCACGTTCATCGCCGGCTTGAAGAACTGGAAACTCTGCCGTCCGTTCTCTTTGGCCTGGTACATCGCGGTGTCGGCGTTCTTGATCAGGGTTGCCGCGTCTTCCCCGTCATCGGGGAATATGCTGAGGCCAATGCTGGTGGTGATATGGAGGTCGTGCTGGTCGATCGAATGCGCCTCCGCCACGGATTTGAGCATCCGCTGCGCCGTCACCGCCACGTCCTGCGGTCGCTCGACCTCGGAGAGCAGCACCACGAACTCGTCGCCGCCCTGCCGGCTCACCGTGTCCGAAATGCGCACGCAATTGACCAGCCGTTTGCTCACCGATTGCAGCAATTTGTCCCCGACGGCATGTCCCGGCGAGTCATTGATGTGCTTGAACCCGTCGAGATCGAGGAACAGCACCGCCACCTTTTTCGAGTGGCGCGGCGCGATCGAGATCGCATGCTCGATCCGGTCGTTGAGCAGCATGCGGTTGGGCAAGCCGGTGAGGAAGTCGTGCTGGGCCGAATGGCTGATCTGTTCCGCCATGGCCCTCGCGGCGCTGACGTCGCGGAAGACGATCACCGAACCGGTGAAGCGCCCGTGGCCGTCATGAATGGGCGCAAGCGAATCCTCGATCGGAACCTTCGTGCCGTCCCGCCGGATCAGATTATAGTCGGACCGCAGGTGCGAACTCTGGTCGTGCCGGGTGAGGCCGGCCGAGGTGCGCGAAAACACCTCGCGATCATTGGCATCGACGATCCGCACCACATCGGAAATCGGTCGCCCCACGGCTTCCTCCAGGGTCCAACCCGTCATGGTCTGCGCGACGGCATTGAGGAACGTGATGGTGCCGAAGATGTCGGTGCAGGTCACCGCATCGCCGATGCAGTTCAGCGTGATCTGCGCCCGCTCCTTTTCCGCGACCAGCGCCTCTTCCATGACCTTGCGCTCGATCGCATAGCGGATCGCCCTCCGCAGGCCGCGCGGCTCGATCTGGCCCTTGATCAGATAGTCCTGCGCGCCCGCCTGAAGGGCTCGCCCCGCCATCGCCTCGTCGTCATAGCCGGTCAGCACCACCAGCGGGGCGTGCGGGGATGCGCTGCGCGCCCGGCGCACTGCTTCAAGCCCCTGCACATCGGGCAGCCCCAGATCGAGCAGGATGATGTCCACCGTATTGGTGCCCAGATACTCCGCCGCGCGCTCCATCGAATCCAGATGCATCAGCATGTAGTCGAACGCGGTGACGTCGTTGAGCATCTCGCGCAGCAGCCGCGCGTCCCCTGGGTTGTCCTCGACCAGCAGAATTCTCGTGTGCTCCGCCATCACGGCTTCGCTCCCCCGTCCGGAAGCGCGAAATGGAAGGTGGAGCCGCTCTCCCCATCCGACTCCACCCAGATCCGGCCGCCATGGCGCTCGATGATCTTCTTGCAGAGCGTCAGGCCGATGCCGGTGCCGGAGAATTCGTCACGCCGATGCAGCCTCTGGAACATGGCGAAGATCTTGTCGAAATACTGCGCATCGATACCCATGCCGTTGTCCGCGATGGAAAACACCCATTCGCCGGCAGGACTCCGGGCCGCCGACACATGCACGCGCGGCGGCCTGCTGCCGCGATACTTGATCGCATTGCCGACGATGTTCTGGAACAGCTGCGTCAGCTGCGCCGGATCGGCCGTCACATTCGGCATCACGCCGTTACTAACCACCGCGCCGCTTTGCAGCATCGCGCCTTCCAGATTCAGCAGCGCCCGGTGCAATGCCTCGACACTGGAAGTTTCGCGGGGCGCCGTGCCAGCCGTGCCGACCCGGCAATAGGTCAAAAGGTCCGCGATCAGCAACTGCATGCGCTGCGCGCCATCCACTGCATAGGCGATGAACTCGTCCGCATCGGCATCGAGCCGGCCCTGGTACCGCCGCGCGAGCAATTGGGTGTAGCTCGCCACCATGCGCAACGGTTCCTGCAGATCGTGGGCAGCGATATAGGCGAATTGCTCGAGATCGGCGTTCGAGCGCGTGAGTTCCGCCGCCCGTCGCTCGAGGGCTTCCTCTCTGGCGCGCAGCGCCATTTCAGCGTGCCTGCGCTCGGCAACGTCGCGGATCACGCTGACGATGAGCATTCCGTCTGGCATCTTGGCCGGGGTCGAACTCATTTCGATCGGGAATTCAGTGCCATCCTTGCGCAGCCCCGCGAGTTCGAGGCCCTCGCCCATCGATCGAGTGCGCGACCTGGCGGCGTAGCCGTGATGCATGGTCTGGAAGCGCTCGGGCATCAAGGTTTCGATGGCTCGGCCAACGAGTTCTTCGCGCCGGTAGCCGAACAACCGTGCCGTTTCGGCGTTGACGAGCAGGATCCGGCCATCGAAATCGCTGATGACCATGGCATCCGGCGCCGCCTCCAGCAGGCCGCGATAGGTCTCCTGCATCTGCGTCGAATACCCGGCGGCCGGGCTCAAGCCGTCATCGCTCGCCTCTGCTTCGGTCGGTACGGCCTGCGCTAATTTCATCATGCCCCCAAAAGGCACCGAAAATAACGCCGCCTCCGTTGGCAGCGCTGGTGCCGAAGCTATGCACATTCTCCAGATGCCAATATCTGGCGCCAATCCTGGCCGCGACCGTCGCTCACTACAAGCAAATTTATAAAATGACATCCAATACAAATTACAACATCAGATCGTTTCAATTTAATAAACGGCACCATCTAAACAAGATAGATGTGCTGATTATCATAGATGTCAGTGGTTTTACTTAGGTACGATCCACCCGGCATCAGCCGGCGGCGCGGATATTGTGCAGCACGCGGGAAGTGCTGACTGCGCGTGCTTACCCGGATCAGCAGATCGCCAGCGAACGACCAGGCGACTAAATTTTCCAATTTAATTCTATCGCAAAAACGCCTGCATTTGCAATTTGGTTTCCCGGTAACTTGCGTACAAAACTACTCACGACTGCCTGCCAACAAGCATCCGAACAAAACGAATGTGTAAAACTACTGCATTTTAGCGATTACTTGCAGCGCCGGCTCAGGACGGCGGAAACCGCAGCACCGCCTCGAACCCGTCAGCACGTCCCGGCACCGGCGAGCGGAGTTCGAGCGAAATGCCGGTCTGGGACAAGATGGTTTCGACGATAGCGAGGCCAAGCCCCGAGCCGGCTGCCGCGGTCGGCCCCCGCTCGAACCGGTGGCGCAGCCGCTCCAGCGCCTCGGGGGGCACGACGGGCGCGGCGTTGCGGACGGCGATGCTGCGATCGGCAGCGATGATCACATCGATCGGCATCTCGGCAATCCCGTGCGCCACCGCATTGTCGATGAGATTGCGGAGCACGATGGCGAGGGCGTCGATGTTGATCTTGGCGGTCATCTCCTCCGCCCCCGGCTCGATCTCGATCCTTATATCCCGTGGCGGCCGGGTGCGGGCGGCGCAATCGGCGACGACCAGCCGCAACACCGGCATCACCGCGATCGCCTCGCTGCTGCTGGCGATCCCGGCATCGGCGCGGGCCAACTGGATGAGTTTTTCCGCCAAGTCGGCCAGCCGCTTCAGCGTCGCTTCGATCTTGCGGCCCTCGGCCCGCGCGGTATCGTCCTCGGCGCTGGCGATCAATCGCTGCGTCTGCGCTAACGCGCCGGCGATCGGCGTGCGCAGTTCGTGCGCGCTATTTGCAGCGAACGACCGCTCGGCATCGAACGCCGCGCGCAGCCGCTCGATCAGCCGGGCCAGCGCATCGGCGATCGGCTTCAGTTCGCGCGGCAACCCATCGACCGCGAGCGGCGCGAGGTTGGCGCTATCGCGCGCCGCGATCTGCTCCTGCAGCGCGGTCAGCGGCTTGAGGCCGCGCCGAATCGCAAACCAGATGCCCGCAATGCTGAGGGGGATCAGCAGCAGCAGCGGCAGGAACAAAGTCAGTGTGCTCTTGAAGATGCCGCCCTTGCGAATGGCCAGCGGTTCGGCCACCTGGATTGCCAGCTGGCTCTGCGGATCGACCAGCGTAAAGATGCGGAAATCGCCATTGTCGGAAAATCCGGGCGTCAGCTGCTTGTCGAAGGGCTGCGCCGGAGCATCCTCGGAGCGCATGAGAATATCGCCGCCCTGCCGCCGCAACTGATAGACCAGCCGGTGATCGTGCTCCATGGCCTGATGACGCGCATCGTGGCCTGCGAGGTTCTCGGCCTTGCCCGGCAGACCGTCCTTGTCCTGCTGGCCGTCGACCGTCAGCGGCAGCAGCCGGTTGGCGGTTTCCATCAGCCCCCGATCAAAGCTCTCCCGCAGTTCGTGCTGCAGCACGCCGCTCGAGACAATCGCCGCGATCAGCCACAGGACCGTTGTGCCAAGGGTCAGCGTCAGCACCAGCCGCCTGGTTATGCTGCCGCTGTCCTTGCTCACTTGCCGGCGATCCGATAGCCAAGTCCGCGTATTGTCACGATGAATTCCGCCCCGAGTTTGCGGCGCAGCCGGCTGACATAGACTTCCACCGCATTGCTTTCGATCTCTGCACCGAACTCGTACAGCGTATCCTCCAATTGCGGTTTGGAGACAATGACGTTGGGGTGCTGCAGCAGCCGCTCGAGGATGCCCCACTCGCGCGCGGTCAGGTCGGCCGGCTTGCCGTCCTTGCTGACGGTGCGGTGCGCAAGATCGATCTCGATGGCGCCGATGACCAGCAGCGGATTGGGATTGCCGTTGTAGCGCCGGGCCACCGCCGCTAGCCGCGCCGACAGTTCGCTCAGATCGAAGGGCTTCACCAGATAGTCGTCCGCGCCTGCATTGAGCCCCTCGATCCGCCACGAGATCTGGTCCATGGCGGTAAGGATGATCACTGGCGTGACACTGCCCGATTTCCGCAGCCGCCTGAGGAACTCGAGCCCCTGCCCGTCCGGCAGGTTGAGGTCGAGCAGGACCAGCTCGAACGCCACCCCGGCGAGCGCATGGCTTGCATCGGCCAGGCGCTTCACCCAGTCGACTGCATGTCCTTCGGACGCAATGTGGTCGCGCACCGCTTCGCCGAGGCTCGCATCATCTTCGATCAGTAGAACGCGCATCGCACCCCCCAACGCGAGATCGAGCCCGGAACGTCTCTAGGCCAGCCCGGGGAAGAAATCGACCTTGATCTTCAGCGGCGACACGCCCATGCCGCGCAAGGTGCGCCTCAGCAGCGAGACCATCGGGTGTGGTCCCGAGATATAGAACACCCGATCGTGGTAGTCGGGAACCTGCTGCTTGATCAGCTCAGCGTCGATGAAGCCGGGATAGACGCCCTCGATCGGCTCCGGTTCGGCCGCTGCAGCATAAACCGTCTTGATGCCCAGTTCCTGCTGCGCCCTGTCGAGCACGTTCTTGTAGGCGATGTCTTGCACCCTGGCGTTGCCATAGAGCACCACCACCGGCCGCGCCTCCTGGCGGTCGAGCATAT
>JAQGKB010000329.1 GCA_028290345.1 Hyphomicrobiales bacterium
GACCGGCGTAACGCACCTCAACGGCGACGTTATGGGCTTTGCCGACAGCAACATCGAGCTGGCGAGAACGGCCGACACCAGCCGGCCCCTGCTGGCGGTACGCGGCGAACAGATACTGGATATTGAGGGCCACTCGGGTCCGGCCAATATGGGAGATCTGAAGTACGACGCAACTCACAACGTCATCACGCAAAGCTACAAGACTGCGCATGCGTATGGCGACATCCTTGTCGCACATCCCGGCATGGGCATCTATTCAGGCTCCGGCAACGGCACGGCGGGTAACGGCACGATCCTCGCCAAGTCCAACACGGATCTTGGCTTTGTCAATCAGCAGTACATCGCCGACTTCCGCCCCGACATGGGTGAGAACCCGGACGGAACGCCCGCCTCCGGCTACAACTCCCATGAGGTGATCGCCGGTACCGACTTCAACGACTGGATCGATGCCGGCAATGGCGATGACACAGTCTACGGCGACAAGGGCAATGACGTCCTGGACGGCAAGGCCGGTGCTGACCATCTCTACGGCGGCGACGGCCAGGACGTGCTCTATGGCGGCGACATCGAGGATTTCCTCGATGGCGGGCGCGGCGATGACATCATCTACGCCGGAACCAGCGCAGGCGCCCTCGATGTGGTCATCGGCGGCGCCGGCAACGACAAGCTGTACGGCGAAGCCGGCATCGACGAAATTTATGGCGGCGCGGGCGACGACTACATTGACGCCGGTGGTGACACCGACCTGGCCTTCGGCGACGCCGGCAATGACATCATGTTCGGCGGCGATGGGCCTGACGAACTGCGCGGCGGCCTCGGCGACGACATCCTGAGCGGCGGCTCGGCAGCGGATATGCTGCTTGGCGAGGGTGGCGATGACATCTTTTTCGGCGGACTCGGCCAGGCCGCACAGACCGGGGACAGCGACGAGGATCTCGGCGGTGATGGCTTCGACATCGCCGCGTATAGCGACGTGACCATCGTTCTCGACGTCCCGGCTGACCTTCGCAATCTCGGCGTGGTCGGAGCGGTCGGCGGCACGGCTGCCAATCCCTTCAACCAGCTGCTGACCGAAATCGAGGGAGTGATCGGTTCCAAGTTCAACGACAGGATTATCGGCGCCGACGCCGGAACCGGCGCGGACGGACAGCCGACTGGCGACAACTGGCTGATCGGCGGAGGCGGCGCCGATACGTTCAACACCACGGTTGCAAACGCCGCCGGTAGTATCGGCCAAGGCGGCAACGACGTCATCGTCGGCGATACGATCCGGCTCGACACCCTTATCGGCTCCTATGGCGCCAACAGCTATCTCAACGGCACCGACGCCCTCGGCAACGCCACGCACGATATTGACGGAACGCTGGGCCAAGGACTCCTCGGCAACGCCACGCTCGGCACCACCATGTTTGCCAAGCACTTTACCGATTTGATCAAGACCGAGCGCAACAAGGACATGGTGCTCGGCCAGGACGGTGGGGGGGCCGGCGACGATACTGTGATCTACTCGGGTAACCGGGCGGACTATTCTGTTACGGTTATCGACTTCGACACCGCTCCTGCAAACCCCAGTCCCCATATCACGATCAAAGCCTATAAGATTGTCGACCTCCGGTCCGGATCGCCTGATGGGACAGATCTCGTCGTCGGGGTTGAAAGCTTCCAGTTCGCGGATCGGACTCTGAACGAAACGCAGATGCAAAACCACGCGCCGACGGGGACGCTTTCGTTCTCGCCCGGTGAATCGGGCAGCAACGCGGTCCTCACGCCCATCAGCGCGCTTTTCGACCAGGAAAATATCAGCCTGCCGGGCAATCCGCTTGGCACGGTAACGCCTAGCTACAACTGGCAGACCAGCACTAACGGAGTCACGTGGTTGACCATTCCCAGCGGCAATGGCAGCGGCCAGCAGTCGGTGGGTACCAACATCCTGAGGCAGGCACAAACAGCGGGAAAGCTGGTGCGGCTGGTCGCGAGCTACACTGATGCTGCGCTCAACCCGGAATCCGTCGCCCAGACATGGAACCTGGTCGTCGGGACGAGCGCCAATAACAACCTGCTTATCGGCACGGCCAGCCTCGTCATCGGGGATGTGATCTTCGGCCTCGGCGGCAACGACACGATCAGCGGCCTTGCCGGCGATGATCAACTCTATGGCGGTGCCGGTAACGACGCGCTGGATGGAGGCACGGGGGCAGACGTGATGGCCGGCGGCAGCGGCAACGACATCTATGTCGTCGAGAATGCGGACGACGTCGTCACCGAAGCCGCCGGGGCAGGCACGGACACGATCAATACGTCGCTGAGCAGCTATACGTTGTTAGCCAATTTCGAGAACCTGCTCTATAGCGGCACCTCGACTTTTGCCGGAACCGGAAACGCAGCCGTCAACTCGATCACCGGCGGCGCCGGCAACGATACGCTCAACGGCGCGGGTGGCAACGACACTTTACTCGGGCTTGGCGGCGACGACACCTACACCGTCGACAATGCCGGCGTTACCATTGTGGAAGCAGCTGGTGGCGGAACGGACACGGTGCGCACGTCGCTGGCTTCCTACACACTTGCCGCCAATCTTGAGAACCTCACCTACACGGGCCTCGGAAACTTCATCGGCAACGGCAACGCCCTCGACAACGTCATTGTCGGCGGCGCGGGCAACGATACGCTCGATGGCAAGGCCGGCGCCGATACGCTGATTGGCCTGGGTGGCAATGACCTCTATTTCGTCGACAACCCTGGCGATGTCGTCCAAGAGGCCGTCAATGACGGCACCGACAGGGTCAGCACCGCGCTTGGCTCCTTGACCCTGGGGGACAATGTCGAGAACCTCACCCATACGGGAAGTACGCCGTTCATCGGCAACGGCAACATTCTCGACAACGTCATCACCGGCGGGACCGGCAGTGACACGCTGAACGGCCTGGGCGGCAACGACACGTTGAGCGGTTCAAGTGGCAACGACACGCTCGACGGTGGCACCGGCGCCGACGTCATGGCGGGCGGAACTGGCGACGACGCCTACTACGTCGATGATCTCGCCGACTCTGTCGTTGAAAATGCAAACAGCGGCACGGACATCGTCAGCACGTCGCTGAGCACACTCACGCTCGTCGCCAATATCGAAAACCTGGTCTACACCGGCCCGTCGAATTTCGCGGGAACCGGCAATGCAAGCGCCAATGCGATCCTGGGCGCCGCGGGCAACGACACGCTTCTCGGCTTGGCTGGCGGTGACACCCTGATCGGTGGCGTGGGCAGCGACACTCTAAATGGCGGTGCCGGGAGCGACGTCCTCAACGGCGGAAGTGGTGTGGACTATTTCGTCTTCGACACGGCGTTGGGCACCGGCAGCACCCAGTCGGGCGTCGACACCATCGACTTCGTCCACGGGCAGGATTTCATCTATCTGGACAACGCGATCTTCACTTCCCTGGGCGCTTCCGGAGGCCTGCAAGCTAGTTTCTTCGTGAGTAACATGACAGGATCAGCAGGAGATACTGATGATTATGTCATCTACAATAGCTTGAACGGGTGGCTGACCTACGACAGTAACGGCAGCGTGCTCAGTGGCGGCATAAACAATCATTTTGCCACGTTGCAGACTGGGCTTGCGCTCTCAAGTTCGGATTTCCTCGTCATCTAGGCCATTGCGCGAGGGGCGGGCATCCGGTGCCGTCCCTCGCTGATTGTTTGCGATCAGGAGGTCCCAGTGTTTCGTACATCCAACGTAGCCAACACCAACCGCAAGTCCGAACCCCCGGGTCCTCGAGGCGTGAATACCGAAGCGGCGCGGTCGGCGCTGCGACGGCGCTTGCCCGATCTGTGGACCGTCGGTGTGTTTTCCGCTGCGGTCAACCTGCTGACCCTGACCGGTTCATTCTACATGCTGCAGATCTACGACCGCGTTCTCGTCAGCCGCAGCATCGAGACGCTCGTGCTGCTGTCGATCATCGCCTTGGTGGCATTTGCGCTGCAGGGCATGCTGGATTCGTTCCGGGTTCGAATGCTCAGCCGCATCGGCGCCCAGTTCGACGAAGAGCTGTCGCCCGCGGCTTTTCGCGCCGCAACGCTCTTGCCGCTGCAAGGCGCCAAGCCGGGCGAGGCGACGCAGGCGATCCGCGACACCGATCAGGTCCGGGCGTTCCTGGGCAGCGCCGGGCCGACGGCACTGTTTGACATGCCGTTCATGCCGATCTTTGTCGCCGGCTGCTTTCTGCTGCATCCCTGGCTCGGCTGGTTTGCCATCGGCGGTGGCGGCGTCATTGTCCTGCTCACCTTCGTCACCGACTACCGCACGCGCGGCCCGGTTCGTGACGCCAATATCACCGGCAACAAACGGCAGGTTTTTTCGGACGCGGCGCGCCGCCATTCCGAAGCGGTGGATGCCATGGGCATGCATGGCGCCCTGGGGCAACGCTGGGAGGCATTGAGCCGGGATTTCCGCGACGGCAGTCTCAAGGCCAGCGATATCCAATCCGGCATGGGTGCGTTCGCCAAGATTTTCCGGGTCATCCTGCAATCGGGCATTCTCGGGCTCGGCGCCTATCTCGCGGTGAACCAGGAAATCTCCGGCGGGGCAATGATTGCCGCCTCGATCATGACTTCCCGGGCGCTGGCGCCCATCGAAACGGCAATTGCCAACTGGAAGGGATTTGTCGGCGCCCGCGAGGCCTATGCCCGGCTCAAGACCTCGCTGGCCGTGCCCGCGGGAACGAAACAGCTCACCCTGCCGGCACCCGTCGCAAAATTGACCGTCGAGGGCCTAACCGTGGCAGCCCCGGGCCAGGTCGACCCCATCCTCATCAACGCCAATTTCGAACTCAAGGCCGGTGACGGACTCGGCATCATTGGCCCCAGTGGTTCGGGCAAGTCATCGCTGGCCCGTGCCCTGGTCGGCGTGTGGCGGCCCGCCAAGGGCGCCGTACGTCTCGATGGCGCCATGCTCGAGCATTGGGATCGCGACAGCCTGGGCAAGCACATCGGATATCTGCCGCAGGACCTTGCCCTTGTCGACGGCACCGTGGCGGAAACCATCTCCCGCTTCCAGCCCGAGGACAACGCGGAACGGATCATCCATGCGGCCAGAGCCGCCGGCGCCCACGAGCTGATCCTTTCCCTTCCCGAGGGTTATTCGACGCGCATCGGCGATGGTGGAGCCGTGCTCTCCGGCGGACAACGGCAAAGGCTCGGGCTGGCGCGGGCGCTCTATGGCGATCCGTTCCTTGTCGTGCTCGATGAACCCAATTCGAACCTCGACGCCGACGGCGATGCTGCCCTCACGGCGGCCATCAGCGCAGTGCGGGCGCGCGGCGGCATCGTTGTCGTGGTGACGCACCGGCCGGCGGGCCTGGCCTCGGTCGACCTCGTGGCATTTGTCGCCGATCGCGGCATCAGGCTGTTTGGTCCCAAGGACGAGGTGATGGCCACGCTTACCAAGCCCGCGGAGGTAACTCCGCTTCGCCGGGCGGCCAATGCCGGCCCCATGGGGAGCGCGGCCCATGTCTAGTTTCACCATGGCCGCCTCGGGCTATTCCAGGTCGATTGGCCAGTACCGCCGCACCGGTTTCACCTTGATCCTGGTCGTTGCTTCCACCTTTGGCCTTTGGGCCGCAACTGCCCCGCTCTCCAGCGCCATTGTCGCTGCGGGTCATTTCGAGGTCGATGGAAACATCAAGAAAGTACAGCACCAGATTGGCGGCATCGTCTCCGAAATCCTCGTGCGCGAGGGGCAACGGGTTGCCGAAGGCGAGCTGCTGCTGCGCCTCGATGCAACGGCGGCACGGTCCAATCTGCTGATTGTCGAGCGCCAGCTCGATGAACTGTGGATGAGCGCCGCAAGGCTTGCAGCCGAGCGCGACGGCCTGACGCATTTCGATCCGCCCGGCCATTTCGATGCCAATGCGCAGCGTCCCACAACGGTGATGCTGTCCCTGTTCGAAAGCAACGAGCGTCTGCTTGCCGCACGCCTCGAGGCGCGGCTTGGCCAGCAGGAACAACTGACGCAACGCGTTGCGCAACTGGACAACCAGATTTCCGGGCTTACCACCCAATCGGATGCCAAGAAGCGCGAGCGGGAACTGCTCAAGCGCGAACTCACCGACCTCCACGCTCTCTTCAAGAAAAATCTCGTCCCGGTGACGCGCATCAACGACCTCGAACGCGAGACGGCGCGCCTCGATGGCGAAATCGGCCAATTGCAATCGTCTGCGGCCGAACTGCGCGGCAAGATCGCCGAAACCAAGCTGCAGAGCCTGAACCTTGATCAGGTGGCGGTCGCCGACGCGGGCAAGGAACTCTGGGATACCGAAAGCAAGATCAGCGAACTGAGCCAGAAGCAGGTCGAAGCCAAGGACGTGATGTCCCGCGTCGACATCCGGTCGCCGCGTACCGGCATCGTCCATCAGCTCAACGTCCATACCATTGGCGGCGTCGTCGGCCCGGGCGAGACGCTGATGATGATCGTACCCGAAATGTCCCAGCTCAATATCGAGGCCCGCATCGGGCCGCAGGATGTCGATTCCATCCATCTCGGCGACAAGGCAGTCATCCGTATATCTGGCCTCAACAGATCCACCACCCCCGACCTCGACGCGACCGTCAACCTGATCGGGGCAGACCTGGTCCAGGATCCGTCGACGCACATTTCATATTACCCGATTTCGGTGCGCCTCGACCCAGGCCAGGTCGAGCGCCTGAACGGAACCCCGCTGGTGCCGGGCATGCCCGTCGATACCTTCATCAACACGTCGAAACGCACCTTCGCCGACTACCTCATCGAGCCGCTGATGGATCGCATGTCGCGCGCCATCCGCGAGAAGTGACGGCTGTGCACGGAAACAGGAACGGGAGTTCACCATGTCTCGAGACATCATGATTTTGATCCTCTCTGCCGCATTCCTCATCCTGGGGAATGGAGGCGCATTCTCGTCCGGCCCAGCTGTCATTGACGTGGCGCTCTCCGACAAGGACGCCAGTGCCGCCATGGGCGTCGGCCTCGACATGGGTCATCCCGGCGCCGACATGAGCATGGCTTCGCTCAAGATCGAGGCCACGCCGCAGGTGGTCGCGGCGGGCGCCGTCACCTTCAAGGTCAAGAACATCTCCTCGTCGATGATCCACGAAATGATCGTTGCGAAGCTGCTCGATTCCAACGGCCTGCCGCCCTATGACAAAGCCACCGGTAAGGTGGATGAGGCGGCCGTTGCAAGCCTCGGCGAGGTGCCCGAGCTTGACCCGGGCATGTCTGGAACCCTCAGTCTCGACCTCGAGCCGGGAACCTATGTTCTGTTCTGCAACCTGCCCGGTCACTACATGGCCGGGATGTGGTCATCGATCACGGTCCGATAAGTTCGGGCGGACAAGGCCTTGTTACTGCCTCTGACCAAGGCGGCGCCGAAACCTCGACTATATGGCGATGGACTGTCTAGAACCGTCGCTGCGCCCACTGCCCGCCAACTGCGCTTGGCGTAGGAGTCGATGGAGGATGGCGCGTGGACGACTACCACGAACCGATTTCGGGACGGTGCTGCTACACTGGCTGATCGTCGCCTTCCTGGTGGTTGCGATGGCGACCGGTTTGCGGATCGCGTCCGATGTGCCCGGCCTCGGCTGGCTGGCGCTTTTCGACAGCATCCTACCCAGGGAAAATCTCTGGTACTGGCACCTTATCGGGGCCCTGGGCTTCACCGCCTCGTTCATCGCCTATATCACGTACATTCTTGCCGCCCGCCTTGGGCAACGGACGCGGATCGACAGCACGCGCCTTGCAACGCTGTTCCGCGCCGGTCCACCGCGCTGGGCGGCGATCAGCGTCCTCCTCGTCTGGATCGTGTTCGGCGCCTTCGCGGTCGAGATCGTCAGCGGCATCCTGCTCTATCTCGGCCAGGCCGGTTGGGCGCTGCTACTGCACCGCAACATGCTCTGGATTTGCCTGGCGTTCCCGTTCCTGCACATCATCGTGCACTTTGCCCATGGTGGCGTGGGCCAGGTATTGCGGATCTTCCGGCCGGCTCGCCTCGTGGTGCCGCCACGGCGGCCGGACATCCTCGCCCTGCTGGCCGAATATATTCAATTGGTGGACGATATGCGGCGCGGCCGCGCGGCCCACTCGGCGCGGGCCACTGGAGGCGAGGCTCGAACCGAACGCAACCTGCATCCGCTGCTGCTGGCCACCTGCGCTAGCATCGTTGTCGTGGCCGCCGGCCTGACGCTGGAGCGCGGCACGGGCATGAAGCTCTTCGTGCCCTCAATCGGGCAACTCGGGCAGGCCGAGGCGCCGGTGCTCGATGGCGATATTTCGGATGCTGTCTGGGCCGGCGCGCCGATGGTTTCGGTGCTCAGCGATGAAGGCGCCAGTTTTGGCGGCAACGGTCAATCGCGAATCGACGTCAAGGCGGTGCACGACGCCGAGCAGGTCTATTTCGCCTTCACCTGGGAAGATCCGACCCGGTCATTGAAGCACCTGCCGCTGGTCAAGGGCGAGACCGGCTGGCGGCTGGTTCGCAGTCAGCAGGAAGCTGCCCGGGAAGAACAATTCGCCGAAGACAAGTTCTCCATCCTGCTCTCGCGCCCCACCTTGCCGTTGCTTGGCGCGGCCATCCATCTTTCGCCGCGCCCGATCCCTGGTTACCCGGCGAGCATGACCGGCCGGGGCCTGCACTATACGAAGCCAAACAACATTGCCGACGTATGGATCTGGCGCGCCGATCACGGCGGCCTTGTCGGCTATCTGGAGGATGCCCGGTTCGGTGAGGCACTGGAACCAACGCCCGCGCAGACCTCCGGTCAGCAACGCTATGCCGGCGGTTTCGAAATTGACCCGGGCGAAAACTGTTTTCCGGACAACTTCGAACAGCCGGCGACACTCCAGGCGGACGGCGCTCTGATACCGAAGCGCCTGCCCAAGGACATGGACGCGATGGCAATAGAAAGGGGAGAGGTGCACGAATCTGCCGACCTCAGCGAGGACGAACGCGCCAGATGGTGGCTGACGACGGACGAGACCGAGCCTTATTCGCCCGAGGCCGATCGGCGTATCCCGACTGTCACGGTGATCCCCAGCGTGCTGATGACCTGCATGCCAAGTGGGGACCGCGCCGATGTGCAGGGCATGGCGCGCTGGTCTGCCGGTCGCTGGACGCTGGAGACTGCTCGGCGAATTGACACAAAGTCAGTGCTGGATGTTCCGGTCGTGACTGGCGTGATGATGTGGCTCGCGGCTTTCGATCACTCCGCAACGCGCCACACGCGCCACATCCGTCCAATAACCCTGGAGCTACAGTGATGCCGAAAGTCCATTCGATAACTGCGAACGGCAACCGTTTTACCGCACGCACGGGCGACGTAATCCTGGATAGCGCCCTTATGCATGGCGTAGAATTCCCGCATGACTGCCGAGCGGGCCGATGCGGCAGTTGCCTAGCCAGAATCCTCCGTGGGGTGACCCTCGGCGGCGAAACCCTGCAGCGCGGCATGGTCCACGCCTGCCAGGCTCGTGCGGTCTCGGACCTAGAGTTGCAGTTCGACAGGCTGCCGCCGGTGCAATCGGTTCCGGCGCAAGTATCCTCGCTGACCGAGCGCGGTTCCGACGTCATCGAAGTCGGCCTGAAACTCTCGGAACCGATTCCCTATCGGCCCGGACAATATTGCACATTCAAGTTTCGCGGCTACCCGCAACGCTGCTTCAGCCCGACCCATCCGGCGGATGGCTCGCACACCGGCGATGATATTACCTTGCACGTCAAGCGAGTGCGCGGCGGCCGTGTCTCCAACGCGCTGGGCCGCAAAATCAAGCCGGGACACCGGCTGCGCGTCGAGGGACCATTCGGGGCCGCCTTCTACCGCCGGAATGTCGCAAATCGCCTGGTCCTGGTCGCCGGCGGGACCGGCTTTGCGCCAATCCTTTCCATCGCAACGGCGGCGTTGGCGGATGATCCGGCGCGTGCGGTGGAACTCGTTGTCGGTGCGCGCACAATCGCTTCGCTCTATATGCTCAAGCGCTTGATCAAGCTGGAGCGGCACCCAGGGGTAAACCTCACCGTAACGGCCAACGAGCTCCCGGCGCGCAGCAGGCTGGACGCCTTCATCCAGCGCGGCGGCCCGGCCGAGCACCTGCCAGATCTGCTTCCGGATGACACCATTTACGCTGCCGGGGCACCCGCCATGATCAAGCGCATCGCCACGCTTGTCGACGAAGTCGGCGCTGACTTCTACAGCGATCCATTCGAACAGGCGGCAAACGCATCCGCCGGATGGCTCACCCGCGCCTTCACGTGGCCGCTCCGACGGCTGGCTGCCTAGCGCTTGCCTTATGGGCGATAAGGTCAGCCCTTGGCGCTGGGCTTGCGTGACTGAACCGGACGTTCATTGTCGAAAACCGTCCGGCCACCATAGGAAGGCGAGCGTGCCCGTTCTTCTGCGATGAAGGCGGCAAAGGATGGGCCGGTCGCCACCGCTTCGAGACGGCGTGACTGGGCGTCGAGGCGCTTCAAGGCTGCGAGTTCTTCCTCAGCCCCGAGCCGGGCGTTGGTGACGGCAGATTTCAAGACGCGGATGGTCTGGTCATAAACCTTGAGCGGCACCGGGAACGGATGCCCGTCCTTGCCGCCGTGCGCGAGCGAGAACCGAGCCGGGTCGCTGAACCGATATGGCGTGCCATGCACGACTTCGGCGACCATGGCCAGCGCCTTGACCGTGCGCGCGCCCAC
>JAQGKB010000107.1 GCA_028290345.1 Hyphomicrobiales bacterium
CGACACGGGGCGCTGTCGATCGCCGCCAGCCAGACCATCGCCAGCTACTGGCTGCCCTCGCGCCTGCTGCCGTTCCACGCCAGCTATCCGGGCCTGACGCTGACCCTCAGCGCCGGCAACACCGAAACCGTGGCCGAGGCGGTGCTGCATGGCGCGGCCGATCTCGGGTTCATCGAGGGTGATATCGACGCCCCTGCCCTTGCCGAGCGGATCGTCGACCAGGACCATCTGTTGGTGGTGGTTGGGCCACAACACCCTTGGTCGGATGGCCGGCGCTTGGCGCCAGACGATCTGACGCAAAGCCCGTGGGTAATGCGCGAAGCGGGTTCGGGCACCCGCTCAATGTTCGAAAACGCGCTCAGGGGGAAGGATTTCGATCCGGCGCGGCTGGACCTGGTGCTGGCCCTGCCCTCGAACGAGGCGGTGCGGCTGGCAGCGCGCGGCGGAAAATTTGCCGGGGTGATTTCCGAACTTGTGGCCGCCGAAGACCTCGCGGCCGGCAAGCTGAAAAAGGCCGGGTTTGCCTTGCCGCCGCGGGCGTTCAAAATGCTGTGGCACAAGGAGCGCTATTTGAGCAAAGCAGCCAGCGTTCTGGCGGCAATGCTGACCGCGCCGGAGGCTCAGCGTGGGCAGGCATCGCCCTCTGAGCGCGGGTGATAGGTGGGCAGGTCGGCCCAGTCGCGCGAGGTGAAATTTTGCATCGGGTCGGCGACCTCCGCGGCTGGCAGGAGCTTCGACCAGAACGCAGCGAACATCCTATAGATTTTGAGCACTTTTGAGTCCTCCATTGTTGATCTTGAGAACGACATAAGCTTCGGAACGTGGGCTCGCCAATGGACAACAATTCGCGAACCTTATAGAAAAGCTATATGTCGACCCCGTTCCCCATTCCGCTTAATGCGTTGCGCGCCATCGAAATCGTGGCGCGGACGGGCGCGCTCGGGCCGGCGGCGAAGGAATTGGGGGTGACCATTGGCGCGGTAAGTCAGCACATCCGGCGGGCCGAAGAGCGGCTGGGCATGGTGCTGTTCACCCGCTCCTCGACCGGGCTGAAGCCGAGCCAGGCGCTGACAGCGATCCAGCCGCAATTACAGGCCGGGTTCCGCGGGCTGGCCGATGCCGTGGCGAGCCTCAAGGGCGAGGCGGCCAATACCCTCACGGTGACGGCGGGCTCGGTATTCGCCTCGCTGTTCCTGGTGCCGCGTTTTGGACGGTTCGCGGCGCTATACCCCGATATCGAATTGCGGCTGCTGGCGACGCCGAAATTCGTTGACTTGGGGCGACCCGACGTCGATTGCGCCATCCGGTTCGGCGCAGATAACTGGCCGGGCGTGGTGACGAACCAGATCGGCGACCGGCGCTACGGCGCCTATTGCGCGCCCGAAATGGCGACGAGGCTGCGCTCGCCGGAGCAATTCGGGACCGTGCCGGTGATCCACGACGAGACCAGCCTGCTCAGTTGGCCGCGCTGGCTGGAGGCGGCGGGGCTCGCGGGCGCAGGACCGTTCGACGGTCCGTCGTTTTCCGATCCGGTGCTCGCCTACCAGGCCGCCGTTTGTGGGCAAGGCGTGCTGCTGGTGATGAACCAATTGGCGCAGAGCGCGGTTACCGCCGGACAATTGGTGCCGCTGTTCTCGGTGACGGTGGTCAGCGAGTTCGCGTATTTCTTCGCCACCGGCGCCGGCCGACGCCTGCCACCTCGGGTGCGGCAGTTCCGGGCGTGGCTGGATGAGGAGATGGGGGCGGGGACGTAGGGCGTGCTGATGCCATGTACGATGTCATTCCCGCGCAGGCGGGATGAGGGCGCATTTGCCGCGGCAAGCGCATCCAACCCCCACCGCTCGTCATCCTCGGGCTCGACCCAAGGACCCAGGCTTGTGGTAAGCACCACCGCATGCAGTCTGGGCCCTCGGGTCGAGCGCGAGGGTGACGAAAGTGGGAGTAGTCCTGGGTGATGCGAGAGCACCCACCATTCAACCCACCACGCCGTCATTCCCGGCTTGATTATGACATTGGCGTGACAATTGGATCGGTGCTACGGAAACAGGTCGATCCAACAAAGGCATGCCGATGCGCAGGACTGTTTTGGCAGAGGATGGAATTGAAGTCGCCTATGGCGATTTCGGGCCGTCGGATGGCAAGCCGATCGTGCTCTGCCACGGGTTGGCTGCCTGCGGGCGGCAGTTCGATTCGGATGCGCGGTATTTCGCCGAGCAGGGGTTTCGCGTGCTGGTGCCGGATCTGCGCGGGCATGGACATTCGGGGGCGCCGGCGGTGCTGCGGGCCGAGGATTTCAGCATTTCGCGCATGGCGGGCGACATGATCGCCATGCTCAACGATGCGGGGCTCGCCGCCGTGGACTGGGTCGGCAATTCGCTGGGCGGCATCATTGCGCTGTTCATGGTGGGCGCGGCGCCGGAGCGGTTCCGCACGCTGACGACGTTCGGCACGGCCTATTCGCTGTCGCTGCCGGCCATCGTGCCCTCGATCTTCCCGTTCATCTACGGCCTCTTCGGCAAGGGGCTGTTATCGGGGATGACGGCGCGGGTCACCACCGACAACGTCCCGGCCCGCTCGCTGGTCGCCGAGATGCTGGCAGCGTTCGACGCCCATACCGGCAAGGCCGTAGCCTCCAATGTGCGCCGCTACAACCTCATTGCCGAGGCGCAGGCCTATGCGGGGCCGATCCTGATGATCAAGGGTGGCCGCGACCGGGCGGTGAACGCGGCGCTCGGGCCGACGCTGCGGGCGATGGACGGACGCTCGAATTTCTCGCGCGTCGATATCAAGGACGCGGCGCATTGCGCCAATCTCGATGTGCCGCACGATTTCCGCGCGACACTCGAGAGCTTCTGGGAACGCGGCCCAGTTCGGCAGGCGCTTACGGCGTAGCCGGCACGGCGATGACTTCGCCTTTCATCATCTCCGGCACATAAAAATTCTTGCCGTCTGTGCCGAGGTCGGCGGCGCCGGGCTCCAGAGTCATCACCTTTTCGGGCTTGGCGCCGGGCGTGACCCGATAGATGGCGCCTGCCGGATTGTCGGTCACGTAATAGGCGTCGCCGGCCTTCACGATGCCGTCGAGCGTGCCGAAATCGCCGGCGGTTTGATCCTTGGTGACCGCTTTGCTGGCGAGATCGACGCTGTACATGCCGCCCGGTTTGCTATCGGCCGGGTTCTGCGCCATGGCGCCGAGGCTCACCACCCAGAGCTTGCCGTTATCGACGAGCAGGCCATTGGGCGTCGGCACATTGTCGCCCTGCACCAGCACCTCCGGCTTGCCGTTGGCGAAGCTATAGATCGCGTTGCCGAAGGTATCGGAAATGTAGATCGTGCCATCCGGCCCGGCGACGACATCGTTGAGGAATTTCGAGCCAGGCACATCGACGGTATCGAACTTGCCGGTGCTCGGATCGACGATGCGGAGTTTTGTGATATCGGCGACATAGAGCTTGCCGCCGGCAATTGCCGAACCTTTTGGCGCATCGAGCCCGGTGACCCAATCGGGATTGGTCATCTTGCCCGACATATCGAGCAGCGACAGCTTGCCGTTGCCATCGGCCTTGCTGGGATCGCCGCCGATCTGGCTGACGATCAGGCGATTATTGGCGGAATCAACGAGCACCGATTCCGGCATGTCGAAGCCGGACGTGCGCCAGGTTTCGGCGGCCGGCGCCGCGCTCGACAGTAACGCGAAAGCGATGGCGGGCAGAGCCGCCCGGCCGATACTTGAAGCTTGCATAGTGGTCTCCTCTCTTTGCCGCGCCAATCCGGCTGCGATGGCAAGGTGACCGGCCATCCTTGCAAGTGGCGCTTCCCGAGACGTTTGTTGCAGCAAATCTGGGCAAAGGTGCGAGCGGGGAGTTGTGCAAGGGCGCATCCTAGATTAGAACGCTTCTAATCTATGGAGACCTGCGATGTTCACCAGACTGCTCGAACCCAACAAGCGCGATTTCTCCTCCCTCACTGCCCGCGAGATTTTGGCGGTGGCGGTGGCGGCGGAGGAAGAGGACGGCCGGATCTACCTTGCCTTCGCCGAGAAACTGGCCCCGATCTACCCGGCAACGGCCAAGATTTTCGAGGGCATGGCCGAGGAGGAGAACGGGCACCGGCGGCGGCTGCTCGATCTCTACACCGAACGCTTCGGGCCCAACCTGGTGCCGATCCGGCGCGAGGACGTACGCGGTTTTCTCAAGCGCAAGCCATTGTGGTTGATGACCAATCTCAAGCTCGAGCAAGTGCGCCAACAGGCCTGGGAAATGGAAGAACAGGCGGCCAATTTCTATGGCGAAGCGGCCAAGCAATCAACCGACACCGCCATCCGCAAGCTGCTGGGTGATCTGGCCGAAGAGGAAAAGCATCACGCGCACGTCGCCGACCAGCTGGAGAAGGACAATCTCGGCGACGGCGCCAAGGAGACCGAGCATAGCGAGGAGCACCGCCAGTTCGTGCTGACCTATGTGCAGCCGGGCCTCGCCGGGCTGATGGATGGCTCGGTCTCGACGCTGGCGCCGGTGTTCGCGGCGGCATTTGCCACCGGCAATACCTGGCAGACCTTTCTCGTCGGCCTCGCCGCCGCCGTGGGCGCTGGCATCTCGATGGGCATCACCGAAGCAGCATCGGACGACGGCAAGCTCACCGGACGCGGCTCGCCGATCAAGCGCGGCATCGCTTGCGGCGTGATGACCGCGATCGGCGGGCTGGGGCACGCCCTGCCCTACCTGATCCCGAATTTCTTCACCGCCACGACAATCGCCATGGTGGTGGTGTTGATCGAACTCTGGGCTATCGCCTTCATCCAGGCCCGCTATATGTCGACGCCGTTCTGGCGGGCGGCGCTGCAGGTGGTGGTGGGTGGAGCGCTGGTATTCGGCGCGGGGATCTTGATCGGGAGCGCTTAGGTCGGAGCGGGGGCAACCCCCTCCCCAGCCCTCCCCACAAGGGGGAGGGTGTCTGACGGAGTTTTTGTCGACGGCCGTGCTACCAACACCGGAAAGCACCCTCCCCCTTGTGGGGAGGGTTGGGGAGGGGGTGGGCAGCCCGCTCCACCCCCACAGCAATCACCCCCGAGCCTCTCCCGCAATCAGCTCCGCCGCCTTGCTCCCAATCGCCATCGCCGGCGCATTCGTATTCCCCGACGGGATGAACGGAATGATCGAGCAGTCGATCACCCGCAGCCCCTCCACTCCGCGCACGCGCAAATGGCTGTCCACCACGCTCATCGGGTCGCCATCCGGCCCCATCCGCAGCGAGCCGGAGGGATGGTAATTGGTCTTCACCGTCTGTCCGCAGAATTTGGCCATCGCCGCATCGTCCTCGATGGCCGTGCCAGGCAGCAGTTCCTCCGCAATCTTGGATTTGAACGGCTCGGTTTCGAGAAATTTCCGAGCGTGGCGGATCGAGGCGATGGTGAGCCGCAAATCGTCGGGATCGCCGAAGAAATTGCAATCGACCAGCGGCTTGTCGTCGGGATTGGCCGAGCGCAGTTTGACGCTGCCGCGCGCCTTGGGGCGCAGCAGACACGAGGTGAATGTCACGCCATAGGTCGGCTTGGCGCTGGAGACGTCGCGGTCGAGATAGACGATCGGGGCGCAATAGAGCTGGATGGTCGGGCGGTCGCCGCCATCGGGATCGTAGAACAGGCACGCCTCGATGCCCGTCGAGGTGACCGGGCCGGAGTTGAACAGCAGGTACTGCAGCCCATTGCGCAGCATCGGCCAGCCCCGGTCCTCGCCGAAATAGCCGCTTTTTTGTTTTGTAGTGGCGATGACGGGAACCTCATGATGGTCCTGCAAATTGGCGCCCACGCCCGGGAGATCGGCAATGACATTCAGGCCATGCTGGCGCAGTTGCTCCGCAGGGCCAATGCCGGAGAGCAGCATCAGTTTTGCACTGTTGTACGTGCCCGCGGCGACCAGCACCTCGCGATTGGCGCGCACCGTCTTGGCCACGCCATTCTCGCGAAAAGCGAGACCCACGGCGCGGCCGTTTTCGACGATGATCCGATCGACCTGGACGCCGGTGATGATGGACAGCCGCTTGTCGTCGGCAAGGGGATCGAGAAAGGCCTTCTTGGCATCGGAGCGCTCGGTCTTTTTGGCCCAGCGGCCAAAAGTGTGCTGCATGATGCC
>JAQGKB010000340.1 GCA_028290345.1 Hyphomicrobiales bacterium
CCGATCATCTCCTGGTCGCGGGCCAGCATGGCGAGCGAGAACTTGCCTGATTTGATGATCAGGTCGGCCAGCGGCGCCCTGATATCGACCGACACCAAGATGGCGGGCGGGGTCGCCGACAGTGACAGCACGGCGGTCGCGGTCCGGCCCAGCATCTCGCCGCCGAAGGTGGCGGTCACCACGCTGACGGTCGAGGCCATGCGCGACATGACCTCGCCGAACTCGGCGCGGCTGACCGATGGGGCCACGGGATCGGCCAGGTCGAGCGTTGCCGTAGGCGACGCGTCGAGCAGGGATAGCAAGCCGACGTCCGCGATCATGAACCTTCTCCGGGCCGGTCGGAAAACAGCGTCGCCAGCTTGTCGGCCACGCCTTCCATTTCCTTGGCGTTGGCGGGCGGCTGGCCCTTCTCGATGATATTGGGCCAGACCCGGGCGTATTTTGCGTTAAACTCCACCCAGATATCCATTTCCGGTCCCATGGCGGGTTTTATCGCATCCGCGGGGCATTCGGGCTCGCACACCCCGCAATCGATGCATTCGTCCGGGTGGATGACGAGCATGTTCTCGCCTTCATAGAAGCAATCGACGGGGCAGACCGAGACGCAATCCATGTGCTTGCAGGCAATGCATTGTTCGGTGACGATATAGGTCATGGGACATTCCGGTGGCCGCCGGTTTGAGCCGGCAGCCACGCGGCCTCGCAGGGTTCGTTAAAGTGCAGGCAGGACGGCTCAGGCTTGCAGATTGGCCTCGGCGAACTCGTAATTGGCGAGCCTGTCGAGGAAATTGGTCACGTAGTCGGGACGGTGATTGCGGAAATCGACGTAGTAGCTGTGCTCCCATACGTCGAGGCCGAGCAGCGGCTTGCCTTCGCCGGTGGCGAGCGGATTGGAGCCGTTGGCGGTCTTGGTGACCTTCAGCGTGCCATCCTTGGCGAGCACCAACCAAGCCCAGCCGGAGCCGAACTGCGTGGTGGCGGCGGTCTTGAAAGCGTCCTTGAAGGCGGCAACGCTGCCGAAATCGGCGACGAGTTTGGATTCCAGGATGCCTGGGACACTGCCGCCCTTGGGGCTCAGCGCATTCCAGAAGTGGATGTGGTTCCAGTGCTGGCCGGCATTGTTGAAGACCGGCGCGATCTCCGGCTTGCCGTTGGCATAGGCGATGATTTCTTCGAGCGACTTGTTCTTCAGCGCATCGTCCTTTTCGACGAAGCCGTTGAGCGCCGTGACGTAGGCCTGGTGGTGCTTGTCATGGTGCAGTTCGAGCGTTTCCTGGCTCATGCCCTTATCGGCAAGAGCGGTGAAGGCGTAGGGCAGGGCGGGCAAGGTGAAGGACATTTCATTGGCCTCGTGTGTTTCGGGCAGCGAACTTGCAATTCGCCGCGCCATGGATTATCCAAGCAATGTCTTTGAAAACCTTGCGAGCGGATATGTCAAGCCTGAGCTTTGAAAATAGGCGGCCGAAAGTCCCGAGCGAGCGCATCCTGATGGCCCTCAAGATGCACGGCTCGCTGTCGTCGGCCGCACTGGGCGAGATGGCGGGAACCACCGGCGAAGCGGCGCGGCAGCAGCTGACTCGGCTGGCCACCGAAGACCTGGTCGAGGCCAGCGGCGTTGCCAATGGGGTCGGGCGTCCGACGCAGAACTGGCAATTGACGGAAAAGGCGCAGGCGCGCTTTCCCGATACGCACGCCGCCCTCACCGTGCAACTGATCGACATCATCCGCGCGGAACTCGGCGAAGCGGCCCTCGACCGGGTTGTCGCCGGGCGGGAGGCGCGCACCACCGCCGGCTATGCTGAAGCGGTAGAAGGCGCTTCCGACCTCAAGGGACGCGTCGAGGCCTTGGCGGCGTTGCGCACCGGCGAGGGCTATATGGCTGAATGGTGGGAAGAGGCCGACGGCACGCTGGTCCTCGTGGAAAACCATTGCCCGATCTGCGCGGCGGCCACCGCGTGCCAGGGATTTTGCCGCGCCGAATTGGAGGTCTTCCGCTCGGTGCTTGGGCCGCAGATCAGCATCACCCGGCGCGAGCATCTGCTCTCGGGCAGCCGGCGCTGCGCTTATGCGATCGTGCCGGCCGGCGCCTGAACGACAGTGCCGGTGGGCGCAACCTTTGGCCGCTGTCGCTTGAATAACCTGTCATATTCGCGCTCGGCCAAGCCATAGGCCCCCTCGGTGCGGGCGATCAGGCCATCGCGATCCGCGATGATGATTTCGGCGCGGTGCGAGCGGATCAGGCCTTGGCCCTCGAGCACGTGCAGGGCGACAGTGATGCCGGGGCGGCGCACGCCCAGGATCACGCCCAGGGCCTCGTGGGTCAGCGCCACGCGGTCGCCGCCCAAGCGGTCCTGCACCATCACCAACCAGCGCGCCAGGCGGGCTTCAAGCTTGAACCGGCCAATCGCCATCGCCGTATTGGCGACCTGGATGCCGAGCGCGCGCGCATAAAGGTTCAAATGCGATTGCAGCGACGGGCTGTTGCCCAGGGCCGCCGCCAAATCGGCCGCCCTGACGCGCATGGCCGAGCCGCCGAATTGCACGAAAGAGCAGTTCGGGCCGCGATCATCACCTTGCACCACGGCGGTGCCGGACATGCCTTCACGACCGATCACCGCTACTTCGATATCGCGATCCCGCCCGCGCGGCATTTTCGCGACGACCGAGAGCATGCCCGCCTCGATAAAATAGACGTGCTGGATCGGCGTGTCGGGCGTTTCGAGCATTTCGCGGGCCGTCAGCGTCACCCGCTCCAGCTGCGGCTTCAGCAGAGCCAAGTCGCCTTTGCTCAGTGCGGCCAGCAAGGCGTTTCGGTATTCGGGAGGCAGATAGGTCATTGCGCTCTCTTCCGAGGGAGGCCGCCGATCCGTGCTCCGGCACGGCGGCAGTCGATCCGGGGAGTCGGAAACTAGACCGATTGCGGAATGATCTATTGATCTTGGTCAAAGCGTTCGGATTGGACCGATTGGCACCTCCCGATTGATCTCGCTCAAATCGTGCGGCACCGGGTTCGGGCATGGTCGGTCGCAAATCGCGGAGAGCATGGCCCATGAATATTTTGATTTTCTACGGCACCTCGGAAGGACAGACGCGCAAGATCGCCACGGTCTTGGCCGAGCGGCTCAACCGGCTTTCCCACAAGACCACGGTCTTGGATGCCGCCGAGGTGCATCCGTCGCTCGATCCGACCCGCTTCGATGGCGCTATCATCGCCGCGCGGGTCCACGCCGAGAGCTATCAGGGCAGCATCAGGCGCTTCGTACGCCACCATCGCGCGGCGCTGGAACAAATGCCGACGGCCTTCATCTCGGTGTCGATGATGGCAACGGGCGAGCGCCCAGGGGATTGGGAACGCGCCGTCGGCTATGCGGAAAATTTCTTCGCCAGGACCGGATGGCGGCCCGAGCACACTCACCACGCGGCAGGCGCACAGCGCGAAAGCGAGCACAATTTCATCGGCCGCCGGCTGTTGAGCCTTATCGGCGGCCATCGCCAAGATGGCGGCACGGATCACGAGTTCACGGATTGGCCGGCGCTGGGCCGCTTTGCCGATACCTGGGCAATCGCTACGGGGCGATCGACCAGCACCGTGCGTTCAAAGGTCGTCGTGATCGCCAATGGCCGGGCCGCGCTGCGGAACCAGCAGGCGAGGCGCGCAGCTGCTCACGGGTCGTTCCACCTGCAATCCTGAGAGTTGCGTCGCCGGGATCGTCACCGAGGAACAAGCCTGTTACTCTAGCCGTCATTCTGCAGCTTTACTTCAACGTCAATTGAAATGGAGCGGGTCGGATGAGTAACTTCAATGAGTCTGATATTACTTCAGTGACGGATCAGCGTACGGCGGTAGATTTCTTCCAGCAGGACTGGCAAATCTACCGCAAGATGGTTGAGAACAACTATCTTTTCCACAAGGAGGCGTACGAGCAGCTGCACAAGCTGCTGGTGGAGGAGTTCTCCCGGCCGTTCAGCTTTCTCGATGTCGCATGCGGCGACGCGGGAGCGGCAGTGGACGCCCTGATGGGCACCCGGGTCGCGCGCTATTTCGGCATCGATCTTTCGCAGGATGCCCTCGATCTCGCCGCGGAAAACCTTACGCGGCTGAACTGTCCGACGGACTTGAAGGAAGCCGATTTCGCCGAAGCGCTGCGCGAGTGGCAGCAGCCCGTCGATGTCGTCTGGATCGGCTTGTCACTGCACCACTTCGGCGGGGCGGAGAAACTGGAATTGATGCGCGAGGCCCGGCGCATTGTCGGCGCCGATGGTCTCTTCGCCATCTACGAGAACGCCAGTCCGGATGGCGAGGATCGCGAAACCTGGCTGCGGCGCTGGGATATGCAGGAGCCGTTGTGGAGGGCCTATTCGCCGGCGGAGTGGAACGCCATGCGCGCGCACGTGCACGGCAATGATTTTCCCGAAACCAGTTCAGGGTGGCATGCCCTTGGTCATGAAGCGGGGTTCGGCAAGGTTCGCGAAGTCTATACCTGCCCCACGGACCTGTTCCGCCTCCACAGTTTTCGCGCCTGAGCGAGCGCTGCGCCCGGACCGTTCCGGACGCAGCGGCATGTGGGGCAGTGCTAGCTGCGGATGAATTCGATCAGATCGGCGTTGACCCGGTCCTTGAGCGTCGTGCACATGCCGTGCGGCGCGCCTTCGTAGATCTTCAGGATGGCGTTGCGCACCAGCTTGGCCGAGAGCAGCGCGGAGGCCTCGATCGGCACGATCTGGTCTGCGTTGCCATGCAGGATCAGCGTCGGCACGTCGATTTTCTTCAGATCCTCGGTCAGGTCGGTCTCCGAGAATGCCTTGATGCAGAAATACGAGGCGGGCATGCCGGCCATCATGCCCTGCAGCCAGAACGCGTCGCGCACGCCCTCCGAGATTTTGGCGTTCGGCTTGTTGTAGCCATAGAATGGCATGCTCAAATCCTTCCAGAACTGCGATCGATCGGCGAGAACGCCGGCGCGGATCTGGTCGAAAGCGGCGAGCGGTGTGCCGGCGGGGTTGGCCTCGGTTTGCAGCATCAGCGGCGGAACGGCGCCGATCAGCACGGCCTTGGCGACGCGGGCGGTGCCGTGCCGCCCGATGTAACGCGCCACCTCGCCGCCGCCGGTCGAATGGCCGACATGGATAGCGTCCTGCAGGTCAAGCTGTTGCGTGAGTTCGGCGAGATCGTCCGCGTAGGTGTCCATGTCGTTGCCCTGCCAGGGCTGGCTGGAGCGGCCATGGCCGCGCCGGTCGTGGCCGATGCAGCGATAGCCGTGCGAGGCGAGGAAGAACATCTGGTCCTCGAAGGCGTCGGAACTGAGCGGCCAGCCATGGCTGAACACCACCGGCTGCCCGGTACCGCCCCAATCCTTGTAGTAGATTTGCGTGCCGTCCTTGGTCGTAAACGTGCTCATGACTCAAACCCTTCTGGTTGCGATTGGAGCGGAAACACCGCCTCGAAGATTGCAGATCTGGAGCTGATGCTCCCGAGCAGATTTGATGGCGAAACGGCCGGTCAGTTCATGCCGGCGGCCGTCCGCTCTTCGGGCTGGAAGGCAAGGCGTTCAAATGATTCCGGGGGCAGAGCGAGGAACAGGCCCACCCGCCGCGACAGCATCTTGTAGGTATTGGAGAAGGCAAGCCCACGCTCGGCATCATTGCCTTCGGCATGCTTGGGATCCGGTACGCCCCAGGTGGCGGTGAGCGGGTGGCCCGGCCATTCCGGTAACTGGTCGCCCGGTATATTGTCGCAGACCGAGAAGATGAAATGCATGTGCGGCGCGCCGGGCCTGTCGAATTCACGCCAGCTTTTCGAGCGGGCGAAGCTGGTATCAAGGTTGAGGTCGCTCAACACGTGCAGCGCCATCGGATGGACCGCGCCGGTCGTCTCAGGTCCGGCCGAATAGGCCTTGAACCTGCCGTGTCCCATCTGGTTCATCGCCGCTTCGGCAAGGATCGAACGCGCCGAATTGGTCGTGCCGATGAAGAGGACATTGTAGTTTTTTTCAGTCCCGGTGGGGTCCGTCATCGGTTCACCTCACAGTCGCCAGAGCGCAGTATTATGGTCGGGCGACGGCAAAAGCGTGGCAATATTAACGTAAAATGCGTTCGATCCGCCGGCGATCTTGCCGAAACAGGAAGGGCGGGTCATGATGAAAAGGCTGCCGGGCGGCTGGACATCGCCTGTCGCTGCGCGTTCGGCTCCCCAGAGTGTCGAACCAAAGTTTTGTTGCCGCGTTGCTGACTTCGCCTGCGAGGTTTTTCATGGCAGACCAGAAGCTTACGAAATACCGCTCGAAGCGCGATTTCACCAAGACGGCCGAACCGAGCGGCGAAGCGGCCGTCGCCCCATCGCAACGCCTGCGCTTCGTAATCCAGAAGCATGCCGCGACGCGCCTGCACTATGATCTGCGGCTGGAACTGAACGGGGTGTTCAAATCCTGGGCGATCACTCGCGGGCCATCACTCGATCCCAAGGAGAAGCGCCTCGCCGTCGAGGTGGAAGACCATCCGCTCGAATATGGCGACTTCGAAGGCACCATCCCGAAGGGCCAATATGGCGGCGGCACGGTGCAGATCTGGGACCGTGGTTATTGGGAGCCGGAGGGCAACAAGCCCCCGGAGCAGGCGCTTGCCGATGGCGACTTCAAATTCAAACTGTTTGGCAAGCGGCTGCAGGGCAGTTGGGTGCTGGTGCGGCTGAAGAACGACAAGACCGGCGGCAAGCGCACCAACTGGCTGATGATCAAGCACAAGGATGAATATGCCCGCGAGGGCGACGGCGATGCGGTTCTCGCCGAGGATCGTTCGGTCGCCTCCGGGCGGACCATGGCCGAGATCGCGGAAGGCAAGGGACGCGGGCCAAAGCCCTTTATCTTCGCACGCAAGACGGCGGCGGAACCCGATGCCGTGTGGAATTCGAACAAGGGCTCGGCGGCCGATGCCCGCGCCGCGCGCAAGAAGCCGGCCGGCAAGCGCGTCGAAAAGCTTCCCGATTTCATCGAGCCGCAACTGGCCCAATTGGTGCCGCGGCCGCCACCTGGGGACGGCTGGGGGCATGAGATAAAATTCGACGGCTATCGCCTGCAGTTGCGGGTCGAGGCCGGCAGGGCAACTTTGCGGACGCGAGCGGGGCTGGACTGGACCGCCAAATTCCGGGCGGTGGCCAAGCAGGCGGCCGAGTTGCCGGATGCTATCATCGACGGCGAGGTCGTGGCGCTGGACGAGCAGGGCCTGCCCAATTTTGCCGCGCTGCAGGCGGCGCTCTCCGAGCAGAAGACCGACGATCTGGTGTTTTATGCCTTCGACCTGCTGTTCGATGGCAGTATCGATCTGCGGGGGGAGCCGCTGACCGAGCGCAAGGAGCGGCTGAACGTGCTGCTCGACGACGCCGAGGCCAAATCGGGCCTCATCCGCTATGTCGAACACTTCGAGATTCCCGGCGATCAGATGCTGGAATCCGCGCAAAAGCTGTCGCTGGAGGGCATTATCTCGAAGCGCCTGAACGCTTCCTACAAGTCCGGCCGCTCCGATCTCTGGCTCAAGGCCAAGGCAAGGGTGGGGCACGAGGTGGTGATCGGGGGCTGGACCACCACCAATGGCCGCTTCCGCTCGCTGCTGGTCGGGGCCAATCGCGGCGAGGATTTCGTCTATCTCGGGCGTGTCGGCACCGGCTTCAGCGAGGCGACGGTCAACAAGCTGCTGCCCAAGCTGAAGCAGGCGACCACCTCAAAATCCCCGTTCACCGGCGCCGGGGCGCCGCGCAAGGCGGCGAACATCAACTGGGCCCGGCCGGAACTCGTCGCCGAGATCGAATTCGCCGGCTGGACCGGCGATGGCAATGTCCGGCAGGGCGCCTTCAAGGGCCTGCGCGAGGACAAACCGGCCGCGGAAGTGCAGGCTGAATTGCCGGTGCTGGTGGAGAAGATCGAACCCGAGGCGCCGAGCCGGTCGAAGAACGGCAAGGCCGTGGTGATGGGGGTGGTGATCTCCAATCCGGACAAGCCGTTGTGGCTGGATGGCCCTGACGGCAAGCCTGCGACCAAGCTCGACCTCGCGCGCTATTTCGAGGCGGTGGGGCCATGGATGATCAACCAGATCAAGGGCCGCCCGTGCTCGATCATCCGGGCCCCCGAGGGCTATGAGGGCGAAAAATTCTTCCAGCGGCATGCCATGGCCGGCATGTCGAAGCTGCTCGAACAGGTGACGGTCTTCGGCGACCGCAAGCCCTACCTGCAGATCGATCGCATCGAGGGGCTGGCCGCAATCGCGCAGGTGGCGGGGATGGAACTGCATCCGTGGAATTGCCAGCCATTCCTGCCGGAAACGCCGGGGCGGCTGGTGTTCGATCTCGATCCGGGGCCGGATGTGCCGTTCCTTACCGTCATCGAAGCAGCGCGCGAAATGCGCGACATGCTTGATGGCCTGGGGCTGATCAGCTTCTGCAAGACCACCGGCGGCAAGGGGCTGCACGTGGTCACGCCGCTGGCGCTGACCAAGCGCGGCAAACTCACCTGGCCGGAGGCCAAGGAGTTCGCGCACGAGGTCTGCCGGCGCCTCGCGGCCGAGCATCCGCAGCGCTACGTCGTCAACATGGCCAAGCGCGTCCGCGATGGCCGGATCTTTCTTGACTACCTGCGCAATGACCGCATGGCGACGGCAGTGGCGCCGTTGTCACCGAGGGCCCGTCCCGGCGCGCCCGTCTCGATGCCGCTGACCTGGGTGGAACTGACCGACGATCTCGACCCGATGCGCTTCACCATCCGCACGGTTCCGGCGCTGCTCAAGCGTAGCAAGGCGTGGGCGGAATATTGCGATTCCGAGCGGCCGCTGGGGCCCGCAATCCGCAAGCTCGGCCGCTCGAAGGTGGCCGCGTGATAACCCATCCAAGGAGATAGCAATGGCCCCGCGCTCATTCTGGAAGGGCTATCTCAAGCTCTCATTGGTGACCTGTCCGGTGGCGATGATGCCGGTGGTTTCCGACAGCGAGAAGGTGCGCTTCCACACGCTGAACCGGAAGACGGGCAACCGCATCCAGAGCCGCTACATCGACGCCGTAACCAGCAAGCCGGTCGATGACGACAATCAGGTGAAGGGCTATCCGCGCGACGAAGAAGAGTACGTCATGCTCGACGACGATGAGCTTGACGCAGTGGCGCTGGAGAGCACGCGCACCATCGACATCGACAAGTTCGTGCCCAAGCAGTCGATCGACTGGATCTGGTACGACACGCCGCATTTCCTGGTGCCCAACGACAAGGTGGGCGAGGAGGCCTATTCGGTGATCCGCGAGGCGATGAAGGCCACGGACATGGTCGGCATTTCGCGGGTGGTGCTGTATCGGCGCGAGCGCGCGGTGATGATCGAGCCGCGCGACAAGGGCATCATCCTGTGGACGCTGCGGTATGGCGACGAGGTGCGGGACGAAAAACTCTATTTCGAGGGGGTCGATGCGCGGCCGAACGACCCGCAGCTGATGGAAATGGTCACCACCCTGATCGAGGAGCGAACAAAACCTTGGTCGCTCGAGATGGTGAAGGACCCGGTGCAGGACCGGCTGCTCGACATCATCAAGGCCAAGAAGAAGGGCAAGGCGCCGGTCAAGGCGAAAGTCGCGGCCGAGCAACCCAGCAATGTCGTCAACATCATGGATGCGTTGCGCAAGAGCCTGGGCGAAAAGCCCAAGCCCAAGCCGACGAAGGCGCGCTGATCAGCTTGCCTTGCGGCGCGGCGCGGCCTTCTTGGCGGCCTCCTCGGATTTCGAACGCCTGCTTGCTGCCGGCTGGCCGGCGCTCTGGCGCAGGGCTTCCATCAGGCTCGTAACCTTGGTCGGCTCGGGGCGCGGTATCTGTTTGATCTCGCGGCCTTCGATCTTGGCGCGGACCAGTTCGGCCAAGGCCGCCTCGTAGCGGTCGTCGAAGGTCTTGGGATCGAACTCACCCTTCTTGGTGGTGATGATGTGCCGGGCCAAATCGAGCATTTCGCCCTCGATCTTGATCTCGGGAATTTCGCTGAACGCGTCCTCGGCCGAGCGGATCTCGTAGTCGAAGTGCAGCGTGCTGGCCACCAGCGCGCCATCGTGGGGGCGCACCAATAGCGTGCGCATCCGGCGAAACAGCACCGTGCGGGCCAGGGCGACGACATTTTCCGAATACATGCCGTCGCGGATCAGGGCGAAGGCTTCGTTCGCTATTGGCGTGGTCGGCGCGAGGTAATAGGGGCGGTCAAGAAACGTGTCATCGACATCAGACAAGCGCACGAAGGCTTCAATTCCCAGCGTCTTGTCGCCTTCCGGTACGGCCGCAGCGATTTCTTCGGGCTCGAGGATGATGTAGTCACCCTCGCCGGTGTCGTAGCCCTTCACCTGGTCCTCGGTCTCGACCGGCTTGCCGGTCTCGCTGTCGATGAACTGGCGGTTGACCCGGTTGCCGGTCTTGCGGTTTAGGGTGTGGAAGGTGATGCGGTCGGAAGTCGATGCGGCCGTGTACAACGACACGGGGCAAGTGACCTCCGCTACCTTTAGAAAGCCTTTCCAGTTTGCCCGAGGCGCCACGCCCGTACTCCCTTACGCTTTACTGAAAGTCTAATTCCTAGTCGCTAGTCCAAACTCTTCACAGGCGGCAGTGTTCCGCGCCGACTGTTCAATCCCGAGGGGAAGGCACCCGAGCACCCTACACTAAAGTGCCCGTTGTGTTCATCCCCCTTGTTTGTAGGTGGGAACCTTTGGCTGCGGCGTGCGGTTGCCTTGGCAGAAGATGTCCAGAGGAGGTGCAGATGAGTGGACGTGGCATGCCATCGATGATGGCTCTCTTGGGTTTACTCGCGGTCGCGGGCTATCAAAACCGGGACAAGCTCGGGCAGATGCTCGGCCAAGCAACTGGTTCCGGCAACCCGGCGGGTGCGCCGGCGCAGCCGGGGAGTTCCGGGGCAACTGGCGGCTTAGGCGGAATTCTCGGCGGGTTGGGCAGCGCGATCGGCGGTGGCGCGAGTAGCGGCGGCATATTAAGCGGCGGCCTCGGCGAGCTGATCGATCGCTTCAAGCAGAATGGCCAGGGCGAAGCGGCCGACTCCTGGGTCCAGACCGGACCGAACAAGCCGATCGATGCGGCAAGCCTCGAAAGGGCGATCGGGCCCGATGTGCTGGCAAACCTGCAGCAGCAAACCGGGCTATCCCGTGACGAGTTGCTGGCGCGCCTGACCGAGGAAGTACCGAAGGCCGTTAACGACCTGACGCCGGAAGGCCGCGTGCCCAACGAAGCAGAAGCCGGGCGGCTGGTACAGCCCAATACGACGACGATTTGATTGCAGCAAAGTCCGGCCCGCCGCGCTCAGCGCGACGGGCTTTCAAAATGGATCAGGCGCGCTGCCGCGCCACAAAACCCCAGATCACCAATATGATAATCGCCCCGACAATGGCGCCGATCAGTCCGGCTCCCTGGCCGGGGGCGTACCAGCCCAATGCCTGCCCGAGATAAGTGGCCAAAAACGCACCCACGATGCCAAGGACGGCTGTGAGGACGAAACCCTGTGGCTCATTGCGCCCGGGCACGATGAATTTAGCGATGATGCCGGCAATAAGGCCGATGATGATCGTCCAGATGATACCCATGAAATCTCCTTCGCCTGATGCTGCGTGGGACCGACGATTGTCGAACAAACGTCAACGTCGATGGCTCGACTCTGTTCCGAAGCATCGCCGAACGGCGGCGTTGGACCGCCGGGGGCTTTTGCGCTAGAGTGGCGACACTGCAGCGGAGGAGGACCGGATGAACCCGGCGAACCTACAGCTCGAAGGCCTGTATCTTGCTATCGCGTCGCTGGTCACGTCGTTGCGCGACAACGGCGTGTTGAGCGCCGAACAGATCGAAGCGGCGCTCGACCGGGCAGAGGGCATAGCCCGAACCGATCCGGCACGCCTCGATGCAGTGTCGCCTTCCGGCATGGAGGCGATCTGCTTTCCCATCCGCATGTTGCGCCTCGCCAATCAGATGCCGGCTCCCGATGTCGCCAATTTTTCCGCCATGGCGCGCATGGTCGGCCAAGGCAAGGATGCGTTGCGCGTCCCAGCGGAAGCCGACGACGGCGCCTGAGGCTTGCATGACAGTGCTTTTTTGGGGCCGGTGCGCAGAACCGCAATCCCTCATTTTTTTCGGCTGGCCCGCATCGGCCTTGCGCCCCCCACCACTCGTCATCCTCGGGCTCGACCCGAGGACCCAGACTTGTGCTGAGCTCCAACCCCGAGGTTTTTCGTGTCGCACCTGGGTCCTCGGGTCAAGCCCGAGGATGACGAACGGTGGGGGTGAGGATGACGAACTGTGGGGGTGAGGACGACGAACGGTGATCCACGGTGATCTACGGTGGGTGAGGATGGCGAGTGGGGGTGAGGGCAACGTGGCAATGACGAATGATGGACGCCGCTTCCGGCTACCGCACCACATGTGACAGTCCCGTTTCGGGAACGGAATGCCTTCCGGACAGTTTTCAATTTTGGGGCGACGCCTCCCTCCCTTGAAATCATCACGAAGGAAATCGTTGAATGGCTCAACCTTCTGCAGCAGCAAGTGCCGGGACATCGTCCACCGACCGGAGCAGCCCGGCTTCCAGTCCCTTGATCAAGCTCAATGACGGCAACAGCATTCCGCAATTGGGGTTCGGCGTCTGGCAGGTGCCCAATGACGAGGTGACACCGCCTGTCGTGGAAGCGATCCGGGGCGGCTACCGCTCCATCGACACGGCGCAGGGTTACGACAATGAGGAAGGCGTAGGCGAGGCGATCCGCGAGGCAGGGCTGCCGCGCGAGGAACTGTTCATCACCAGCAAGCTGCGCACCAAATCGATGGGCTATGACGAGGCGCTGCGCGGCTACGACGAAAGCCGCCAGAAGCTCGGCCTCGATTATCTCGATATGTTCCTCATCCATTGGCCGCTGCCGGCGCGCGACCGCTATGTCGATACCTGGAGGGCGTTGATCAAGCTGAAGCAGGATGGCGTGGTGCGAACCATTGGGGTTTCGAACTTCCTCCCCGAACACATCGATCGGCTGATTGCGGAGACCGGGGTCGTGCCGGCGATCAATCAGATCGAAACCCATCCGAAATACCAGCAGCGCAACGTGCGTGACTATCACAAGCGGCGCGGCATCCAGCTCGAATCCTATAGCCCCCTCGGTAGCGGTGCGGTGCTGAAGGATCCCGTGATCGCCGCAATTGCCAAGAAGCATGGCAAGACCCCGGCGCAGACAATTATCCGCTGGCACCTGCAGGAGGCGCTGGTGGTGATCCCGAAATCGGTGACGCCGCAGCGCATAAGGGAGAACCTGCAGGTCTTCAACTTTGCCCTCGATCGGGAGGATATGGTGACGATCGCCCGGCTCGACGATCCGGTGAACGGCAAGACGGGCAGCAAGCCCGAGGAGTTCAACGACCTCTACTGACCAACGCATCCAGGGGTGTTGTTATGGATGACGTTTTGACGCGCGCGCGTCGTGCGCTGCAGCGCGAACAGTTGATGAAATTCGGGGCTCAGCTCACAGCGACTGGAGTACGGTTCCGGCTGTGGGCGCCGCAATCCGATGCGGTGTCGATCGAGATCAGCGGCGGCGATGGGCCGCTACCGATGCGGAAGCTTCGTCGCGGCTGGTTCGAAATCGAAATTGAGGGCGCGGGCGAAGGCACGCGCTACTGGTATGTGATGGAGGACGGCACGCGCGCGCCCGATCCTGCCTCGCGCTACCAACCGGAGGATGTGCACGGGCCGAGCGAAGTGGTCGATCCGCGGCGTTTCGAGTGGACTGATGCCGGTTGGCGCGGGCGCCCGTGGGAGGAAACCATCCTCTACGAGGTGCATATCGGCACCTTCACTCCGGAGGGCACCTTCCGGGCTGCCATCGACAAACTCGATTATCTGGTCTCGCTTGGCGTTACTGCGATCGAACTGATGCCGCTGGCGGATTTCCCCGGGCGCTGGAACTGGGGCTATGACGGCGCGCTGCTGTTTGCCCCGGATTCGAGCTACGGCCGCCCGGAAGATCTCAAGGCCCTGGTCAACGCCGCGCACCGGCGCGGGCTGATGGTTTTTCTCGACGTGGTCTACAATCACTTCGGGCCGGAGGGGAATTATCTCACGGTCTTCGCGCCGGTACTGACGCAGAAGCACAGCACGCCCTGGGGCGCGGCGGTCAACTTCGATGATGAGGGCTCGGCGATGATCCGGGATTTCGTGATCTCCAACGCGCGCTACTGGCTGAACGAATTCTATTTCGATGGCCTGCGCTTCGATGCGGTGCACCAGATCCAGGATACCGGGCCCAAGCACATGCTGCAGGACCTTGCCGAGCAAATCCGCGCCTCCACCGATGGCCGCCATATTCATCTCGTCACCGAGGATTCCAACAACTATGCCGGCTGGCTGAAACGGCGCGAGGACGGCACGCCCTGGCTCTATACGGCACAGTGGAGCGATGACATCCACCATGGCCTGCACACAGCCGTCACCGGCGAGAGCTTCTGGTATTACGAGGATTATGTCGGACGCATCGACCTGTTGGCCCGAGGGCTTGCGGAAGGGCTGTCGTGGCAGGGCGAGCACATGGAAAAGGGCGGCGTCGACAAGGGCGAGCCCAGCGCCTACCTGCCGGCGTCGGCCTTCGTCAGCTTCATTCAAAATCACGACCAGGCCGGCAACCGGCCGTTCGGCGAGCGGCTCAGTCATCTCATCCCGCCGCCGGCCTCGCGCGCGCTCGGAGCGATCCTGCTGCTCTGCCCGCAGATTCCGCTGCTGTTCATGGGCGAGGAGTGGTCGGCGAGGCAACCGTTCCTCTATTTTTCCGATATGGGGTCCGAGCTCAACGACCTCATTCGCGAAGGCCGCCGTCGCGAGCTAGCGGGTGCGCCGGGCATGGACGATCCGGACCGCGCCGTGCCCGACCCGGGCGACGAGGCGACGTTCGCGGCCTCGAAACTGGTTTGGGATGACCGGTTCGACGCCGAGTGCCGCGAGTTCCTGGAGCACTACCGGCAGCTGATCGGATTGCGACAGCAGGAGATCGTGCCGCGCCTGTTCGGCATGGAGGGGTTCAGCGGCCACTACGAACTGCTGGGCGAAAAGGCCTTCCGGGTGTGGTGGAGATTGGGCGATGGCTCGGAACTGTCGCTCGCCGCCAATCTCGCCCCCGAGCCGATCGGTGGCCTTGACCTCGAGATCGGCGACCAGCTGTGGCTGGAAGGCTCCGCCGCCGCAGATAAGCTCGGGGCATACAGCGTCATGTTCCTGCTGAAGGCGAACCCCGAGCAGGGTTAGCGCCGCGGTGGCGCTGGTGTCTGGCTGCAAGGCTCAGACGAAAGCGATGGTCTCGCAGGTCAGTGGCGGCTGCAGCGTCGAGATCAGGAACGCCAGATGCGTGCCGTTGCGCGCGCCGAACTTGCGCTGCACATGGGCACGGTGGAACTCGACGGTGCGGCGGCTGATGCCGAGCACGCCGGCCGCTTCAAGGCTGGTCAAGCCGTTCATGATCAGCGCCTTGACTTCCTTCTGGCGGGCGGTCAGCAGGCTTGGATCGGTCAGGTCGAACTTGGCGGGCCGAGAGTTGGCATTCGGAATGTTCGTCAT
>JAQGKB010000110.1 GCA_028290345.1 Hyphomicrobiales bacterium
TGCCGGACGGCCGCTCGCGCGAGGTCGGCATCACGCGCCTGCATCTGGAGCAGGACGCGGGCAAGAGCCTGCATGATCAGCATCCGACAAAGACCTATGTCGATCTCAATCGCTCCGGCATCGCGCTGATGGAGATCGTCTCAAAACCGGATTTGCGCTCGGCGGACGAGGCCAAGGCGTACCTTTCCAAGCTGCGCACCATCCTGCGCTATCTCGGCACCTGCGACGGCAATATGGAGGAGGGCTCGATGCGCGCCGACGTCAACGTGTCGGTGCGCCGGCCGGGCGGCGAGTTCGGCACGCGCTGCGAGATCAAGAACGTCAATTCCATCCGCTTTGCCGGGCAGGCGATCGAATACGAGGCGCGCCGGCAGGTGGATATTCTGGAGGAAGGCGGCAGCATCGACCAGGAGACGCGGCTCTATGATCCGCGGCTGGGCGAGACGCGTTCGATGCGCAGCAAGGAAGAGGCGCACGATTATCGCTATTTCCCCGATCCGGACCTGCTGCCGCTGGAATTCGACGATGAATTCATCGCGCGCATGCGGGTAGGGCTGCCGGAACTGCCGGATGAGAAGAAGGCGCGCTTCATCCGCGACTACGGGCTCAGCCACTACGATGCATCGGTGCTGATCCTCGAGCGCGAGACGGCGGATTATTTCGAAGCTGCGGTGGCGCATGGCGGCAAGCAGCGCGACGGCAAGGCGGTGGCGAACTTGGTGATGGGCGACGTTTCGGCGTTCGCCAACAATTCCGGGCTGTCAGTTTTCGAGACGCACATCACGCCGTCGCAGGTGGCGGGGATCGTCGATCTGGTCGCGGACGGCACGATTTCCAGCAAGATCGCCAAGGACGTGCTGGCGATCATCATCGATGAGGACAAGACCGCGGACCCGGCAAAGCTCGTCGAAGAGCGCGGCATGAAGCAGGTGACGGACCTGGGCGCTATCGAGAAGGTGGTGGACGAGATCATCGCGGCCAATCCGGACCAGGTGGCCAAGGTTCTGGCCAAGCCGACGCTGATCGGGTGGTTCGTCGGGCAGGCGATGAAGGCCTCGGGCGGGAAAGCTAATCCGCAGGCGCTGAATGAGATTTTGAAGCGGAAGTTGGGGATTTAGGGAGGCGGGGCGGGGCCCTTTCAGTAGGCCGCACCCCTCGCGCTCGACGCGAGGGCCCAGACTGCATGCGGTGGTGCTTGCCACCAGTCTGGGTTCTCGCGTCAAGCGCGAGAATGACGAATGAGGGGTGGGGCGGGAATGACGGTGGGGATGGTGCGTTATCGCCCCCTTACGCCGCGACCCGCCGTAGCCGTTTCACCACCCGCCCATCCATCACCACCAGCCCGATGAAGATCACGGCCATGCCGAAAAGGTGAATCGGCTGGATGACTTCGTGCAGCAGGCTCACGCCGAGGATGATGGCGGAGAGTGGGGCGATGAAGGTGGTGATTGTGAAGTTGGTGGCGCCGATGCGGGGCAGCAGGCGGTACATCAGCAGGAACGAAAAGCTGGTCGAGACGAGGCCAATGCCGAGCAGCGGGTTGGGGGCCTATCGAGGGGAGCGGAGTTCGTGGCGACCCCCCTCCCAACCTCCCCCACAAAAGGGGGGAGGTGCCGGGTGGTGGTTTTTGGCAAGGCCCTGCCCAGCGTACAGCGCGGCACCCTCCCCCTTGTGGGGAGGGTTGGGGAGGGGGTGGCCCGGAGCGCGGGCTCAGTTGTTGGTTCTTCCTGCCGAGTCAGCATACCCCTCATCCGCCCTTCGGGCACCTTCTCCCACACGGGGAGAAGGGAGACCGGGGCTTATCGGGGCGTGTGGATGACCTCGTCACCCACCAAGCGCGCACGGCCGGAGGCGAGTTCCGCCAGCGCCAGCGGATAGAGCCGGTGTTCTTCCACCAGCACCCGGGCTTGCAGGCTCTCGGCGGTGTCGCCCGGCAGCACGGGGATGCGGGATTGGGTGAGGGTGGGGCCTTCGTCGAGGCCGGGGGTGACGAAATGCACGGTGCAGCCGTGCTCGGCGGCGCCCGCCTTAAGCGCCCGGTCGTGGGTGTGGAGGCCGCGGAATTCGGGGAGCAGGGATGGGTGGATGTTGATCATCCGGCCGAGCCAGTTGCCCGTGAATTCGGGGGTCAGGATGCGCATGAAGCCAGCGAGGCAAACGAATTCGGCGTTCCAGCCGGTCAGCACCGCGTGCAGCGCGGCGTCGAACGCCTCGCGCGAAGCATAGTCGCGGTGCGAGCGGATGGCGGTGGCGATGCCTTCGGCCGCTGCCGTCTGCAGGCCGGCGGCGTCGGGCTTGTTGGAGAGCACACCAATGATTTCAGCGGGATAATCCGAGGCCTTCGCGGCTTCGATCAGCGCGGTCATATTGGAGCCGCGGCCGGAGATGAGGACGGCGACGCGTTTCCGGGCGGTCACAGCGTGAGGCTGTTCTCGAAGGTCACCGGCTCGGTGCCGCGCTCGGTGAGACGGCCAACGATGGCGGCGGTTTCGCCTGCGGCGTTGAGGTGATCGACGAGTTTTTGCGCGTCTTCGGCGGCAACAGCGGCCAGCATGCCGACGCCGCAATTGAAGGTCCGCAGCATTTCACGCTCCTCCAGCCCGCCGACGCGCGCCAGCCAACCGAAGACCGGCGGCACGGTGATGGCGCTGAGGTCGATATGCGCGCCAAGCGCTTCCGGCAGCACGCGCGGAATGTTGTCGATAAAGCCACCGCCGGTGATGTGGGCCAGCGCCTTGATGCCGATCCCGGCTTTCAGCGCCGAGAGCAGTGGCTTAACGTAAATCCGGGTGGGGACCAACAGCGCGTCGGCCAGGGTCATGTCCTCGGCGAAGGGGGCGGGCAGGTACCAATCGGTGCCGGCGATCTCGACGATCTTGCGCACCAGCGAAAAGCCGTTGGAATGGATGCCGGAGGAGGCGATGGCGACCAGCGCATCGCCCGCCTGCAGATCATTGCGCGGCAGCAGCGTACCGCGTTCGGCGGCGCCGACGGCAAAGCCGGCAAGGTCATAATCCTTGCCGTGATACATGCCCGGCATTTCGGCGGTTTCGCCGCCGATCAGGGCGCAGCCGGCGATGCGGCAGCCTTCGGCAATGCCTTCGACGATGGCGGTGCCGGTGGCCACATCGAGCCGGCCGGTGGCGAAATAATCGAGGAAGAACAAGGGCTCGGCGCCCTGCACGATGATGTCGTTGACGCACATCGCAACGAGGTCGATGCCGATGGTGGAATGCTGGCCGGTGTCTATAGCTATCTTGAGCTTTGTACCGACGCCATCATTGGCGGCGACCAGTATCGGATCGACAAAGCCGGCCGCCTTGAGATCGAACAGGCCCCCGAAACCGCCGATTTCGGCATCGGCGCCGGGCCGACGGGTCGAGCGCACGGCGGGCTTGATGGCTTCGACCAGCGCATTGCCCGCATCGATATCGACGCCGGCCTGCTTATATGACAGGCCATTTGGTGGCAGGTTTTGCGCGTCGGACATAAGCCTTGTCACCCGGTTGTTTAGAGGGCACTTTCGGCGGGCAGTAACGGAAACGGTTGAAGTTTTCGAGCCTGACCGCTAACAGGCCTGATAGCGGCTCCACTAATGCGGCGCAAGGGTTGCCCGGCTGATGACATGGCAAAATCAGATCAAGATCTGGGTGGCGTTCCTGCTCATCAGCATTCTGGTGCTGTGGGTATTTCGCGGCATCATCCTGCCGTTCGTCGTCGGTTTGACGCTGGCCTATATCCTCAACCCATTGGTCGGCATGGTGCAAAAGCTCGGCCTCAACCGCGCCTGGGCGACTGCCGTGGTGCTCGGCACGGTGCTGTTGACCATCACAGGAGTCTTGTTCCTGATCGTGCCGCTGCTGACCCAGCAGATCGTCGGGCTGGCTTACCGATTGCCGGGCTATGTCATCGACCTGCAGGGGCTGGCCAACAAATGGGTTCCGGCGCTGAATGAATGGCTGGGGCCGGAGCGCGCCCTGCAGCTGGAAAAGAGCATCACCGACTTCTCCAACGCCCTCAATGTCGCGACCTTCGTTACCTCGAGCCTTGCTCAAAGCGGGCTGACGCTGCTCAGTGCGTTGGCGCTGTCGGTGGTTACGGCGGTGGTGGCGTTCTACCTGCTGCTCGATTGGGAGGGCATGGTGCACGGGCTGGATAACCTGCTGCCGCGCGACTACCAGACCGAAATCCGCAACGTGCTCAACGAGATCGATCGTTCGATGGCGGCCGTGGTGCGCGGGCAGGGCAGCGTGGTGCTGGTGTTGTGCTTCTATTATGCCACCGCGCTTTCGATCACCGGGCTGAGCTTTGGCCTCGCCATCGGGCTGATGGCGGGACTGTTGAGTTTTGTGCCGTTCGTCGGCTTCCTCACCGGGTTCGTGCTCTCGATGATCATCGCGTTGGTGCAGTTCTGGCCGAACTGGTGGCTGGTTCTCGCCATCTTCATGGTGTTCATGGTCGGGCAGTTCCTCGAGGGCAATATCCTCTATCCAAAGCTTGTCGGCTCCAGCATCGGCATCAATCCTGTGTGGCTGATGTTCTCGCTGTTCGCTTTTGCGCTGTTGTTCGGATATGTCGGGCTGCTGCTCGCCGTGCCTTTGTCGGCGATCACGGCGGTGCTGACGCGGTATATGATCCGCAAGTACAAGCAGAGTGCGCTTTACCGAGGACAGAACGGTGACCAGGGTGTCGATACCAGCGTTGCCGACTAGGACGACCGAACCCGCCCGCGTTGAGCGGGGCCAGTTGCCGCTCGAACTTGGTCACACCCCCTCGCATGCCGAAGCCGATTTCATGGTCGGAGAAGGCAACAAGCTGGCCTATGCGCACCTGACGGCGTTTCCAAAATGGCCGGGGCCATTGACGCTGGTCATCGGGCCGGCGAGTTCGGGGAAATCGCACCTGGGACGGATCTGGAGCGAACGGGCGGGTGCTTCCGCCGCGCCGCCGGGCGAAATCGAGGCCATGGCGCAGGCCGGCGGGCAGGTGCCGCTGCTGGTCGAAGACGTCGACCGGCTTGATTATGACGAGGCGGCGCTATTTCATCTGCTGAACCAGTCGATGCGCGACCGGCGTCCGCTGCTCTTGACGGCGAGGCAGGCCATCGCCAATTGGCCGTACAGGACCGATGATCTAAAATCGCGAGCGCGTCTCGCGACCCATGTTGTGCTGGCCTCGACCGATGATATCGAGTTGTCGCAAATATTTGTGAAACTGTTCGGTGATCGGCAAGTGGCGGTCGATCCGAGGATTATCGGGTATATTGTACCCCGGATGGAACGTTCGCCCGAGGAGGCGGTCGTGCTGGCGGAAATGATGGACAGGTTGGCGCTGGCCCGGGGCACGGCGATCAATCGAGCGGTTGCGGCCGAGGCGCTCGCCCTGCGCTACGCCCAGCGCGGCGGTGACGCGCAGCCGCATCCTGAGGAGAGTGACGATGAATGAGTTGACGGAGATCATAGAAGCGGAAGCGGGGGCGCCCGACATCGAGGCGTTGCGCCAGAGTCCGGCGCGCTTCGTCAACCGCGAAGTCTCCTGGCTGCAATTCAACATGCGCGTGCTCGAGGAAGCGGGGAATGTGAACCATCCGCTGCTGGAGCGGCTGCGCTTCGTGTCGATTTCGGCGAACAACCTCGATGAATTCTTCATGGTGCGCGTCGCCGGCCTCAAGGGGCAGGCGCGCGCCGGCATCACCAAGCAGAGCGCGGACGGGCTGACCCCGCTCGAGCAGCTCGAAGAGATCGCGACGCTGGCCCAGCACCTGCAACTCGAGCAGCAGGATTATTGGCAGACGCTGCGCGAAGAACTGTTCGAACAGAACGTCGTCATCCACGAGATGAACGACCTCACGCCTGACCAGATCAAATATCTGCAGCGGCTGTTCCGAGAGGAAATCTTCCCGGTGCTGACCCCGAT
>JAQGKB010000111.1 GCA_028290345.1 Hyphomicrobiales bacterium
TGCGTCATATAGCGGATTTTGAGGCGGCGGCCGGAGACGGCCGGAGGCGGATGGCCTTCGGTCATGCCGGCGAGCCAGCGATTGAGGCGGGCGGTCGAGAGGTGGGTGTTCCAGATTTTTTCGATGGCGAAGATCGCCGTCATCAGTCGGTCGATATTCCGTCCCTGCAGGCCCGAAAGCGTCACCAGCGGCACGCCACGCAGTTGCGGCAGCAGCCGCTCGCAGGCTTCCTTCAGCGAAGCGAGGGTGGCGTTCTTGTCCTCGACCAGGTCCCATTTGTTGACGGCGATGACCATCGCCCGGCCCTCGCGCTCGACCAGATCGGCGAGGTGCAGGTCCTGCTTTTCGAACGGAACGGTCGCGTCGAGCAGCAGCACCACCACTTCGGCGTACTGGATCGAGCGCAGCGCGTCGCCAACGGCCAGCTTTTCCAGCTTTTCTTGCACCCGCGCCTTGCGGCGGATGCCGGCGGTATCGACGAGGTTGATCACTCGCCCTTCCCACTCCCACGGCACCATGATGCTGTCGCGGGTGATGCCGGCCTCGGGCCCCGTAAGCAGGCGCTCTTCGCCAACGAGGCGATTGATCAGGGTGGATTTGCCGGCGTTCGGGCGGCCGACGATGGCGACGTTGAGGTAGCGCTTCGGGTTCCAGCGCAGCGCCGGACCTTCTTCGGTCGAGCCGTCATCCTCGGGCAGGTCGATATCGACCTCGGGCATTTCGGGTTCGTAGAGTTCGCCGCCGCCGGCTTCCTCGGCCTCCTTGGCAATGCGATCGATCGCCTGGGTGACGATGGCGTGCAGGTCGCCAAGCCCGAGGCCGTGCTCGGCAGAAAGCGCCACGGCTTCGCCGAAACCGAGGCTATAGGCTTCGAGCAGGCCCGGTTCGGCGGCGCGCCCTTCGGCCTTATTGGCGATAAGGTGGACGTCCTTATTGGCCTTGCGCAGCACCTGGGCAAAACGCTGATCGAGCGGGGTGACGCCGGCCCGCGCATCGATCATGAACAGGATGACGTCGGCTTCCTTGATCGCCATCTCGGTCTGGGCGCGCATGCGGGATTCGAGGCTGTCGTCGGTGACATCCTCATAGCCAGCGGTGTCGAGCACGCGGAATTTCAGGTCGGAAATGTGCCCTTCCGCCTCGCGACGATCCCGGGTAACGCCCGGCGTATCGTCGACCAGCGCGATCTTGCGGCCGACCAGCCGGTTAAAAAGCGTCGATTTCCCAACATTGGGGCGACCGACAATGGCAACAGTAACGCTCATCGGTCTTATCTTCTCTCACAGGGCGGGCAGCCGCTATTTGGCGGCGGCGCCATCCGTTGCGGGTGCTGGTACTGCCGGCGCCGGGGTAGCGGCAGCCGGGGCAGCGGGGGCGGTTGCAGCCGGAGCTGGGGCGGTGGGTGCGGCAGCGGCCGGAGCATTTGCGGCCGGCGTATTCACAGCGGGAGCTGGCGCTGGGGCGGCGGGAGCCTCTGGAGCGGTAGCCGGGGCCGGAGCAGTTGGAGCACCCGCGGCCGGAGCAGCAGGAGCATTGGCGGCAGGGGCAGCCGCCGCCGGCGGGGCTTCGGGGTTCACGGCCGGTGCGGGTGCGGCCGGGGCGACGGCGCCGCCTTCCGACTGCAGTTGGGCCAGGAACAGCTGGATGCGGCCGCGCACATCCTGCGGGGCCTGGGGATCATCCATGATCGACTGGAAGGTCGCGCGAGCATCGTCGAGCTTGCCGGCTTTGTATTGGGTGAGGCCCAGCGCCTCCCGCGCCGCATTGCGCAGCGGATTGTCGGCCGCGATCAGGCCGGTGACACGCGTCTGCACGGCGGAAACATCGCCGCCATCGACCAGTTGGTAGGCGGCGAGCACCAGCGCCAGTTCGCGGATGCGCGGATTGGATTCGGTGTTGGCGATGGCGTCATAGGCCTTGACGGCGTCGGCTGCCTTGCCGCTTTTGCCCAAAAGGCCGGCGAGCTTGAATTTTGCCAAGGTCGGGTAGCTGCCCGAGCCATTGGTGGTGATCGCCTCGAGCGCCTTTTGCGCGCCGGCGATGTCGCCGCCGTCGGAAAGGCTGAGCGCGGCAAAGAAATCATCGGAGGACTTGGCGGAGTTATTATGCTGGTACCAGGTCCAGCCTTCATTGACCGCGACGACAAGCACGACGCCAACGGCCGCGGCGATGACCCAGGGCCCGAACCGTCGCCACAGATTGCGCATGCGATCGCTGCGCAGTTCCTCGTCGACTTCGCGGAAAATGTTGTCCTGTGCCATGAAACGCTTGATAGCCCTTGTCTGAATCCGGCCGCACCATAGTCATCTGCCCCCGCGATTGCAATTGAAGCCGCACGGGTGGCGGAGGGTTTAGGGCTGCGAGTTGACGGCAGCCGATGGAAAGCGCCGGAAAGGGCAGCTTGGCAGAGGATAGAAGGCTGGATGGTCCGGCCAAACCGGACAATGACGATTTCATCTCTTAAGGCGAATGCAGAGTAACGCTATCCATCAACTCACCGGTCATTTGCCCGGTTTATCAGGGCAATCCAGCCTTTTCGGAATGCCTGCGTCCGAAGTACAATCTTAAGCATCGGCACAACAACAGGTGGCAGCAGACTGACGGATGTGATCGAGGAAGAACACTATTCCGCCACAGTTTGATTTGGGATCTGTCACATGTTGCGTCGCATGATATTGAGCATGTTGTTCGTGCTGTTTGCCTCGCCGGTTTTCGCGGCGGGCGTAACGGTGGTCGTGAATATTTCTACCCAGACCATGTCGGTCAACGTCGATGGCGTCGACGAATATCAATGGGCCGTGTCGACCGGCCGCAAGGGCCACCGCACTCCGGTCGGGCAATGGCACCCAACGCGGCTGGAGGTGAAGCATTACTCGAAGAAGTACGACAATGCACCGATGCCGCATTCGATCTTCTTCACCGGCGGCTATGCCATCCATTGCACGTACCAGCTCAGGGCGCTGGGCGGGCCCGCTTCACATGGCTGCGTAAGGCTGCATCCGGAGAACGCAGCGCTGCTTTACGACATCGTCAGCCAATACGGCGCCGCGCAGACAACTATCCAGATTCGGACGTGATCCGGCACAATGCCGGCTTTCGCGTTGACGCGGTCTTAGCGGATTACCGCTAGCGTCGGCGGCCTGAAGGAACTTCGAGACCGCCG
>JAQGKB010000036.1 GCA_028290345.1 Hyphomicrobiales bacterium
AACACAACCTTCTTCAAACCTGAATACGGTTTGGGCTCTAACAGTGAAAAGAAACTCATGGAGGGCCGAGGAAACGCGGCCCTTTTTGCTGCCCGAAATGAGCCTCATGGTGAGGTGGGAGCGCAGCGACCCTCGAACCTCGCGAGCGGGCCGGGACTCATCCCAGCGATGATCAGTTTTTCGGCATTTTCCTCACCACCACGGACGCCTCGTCGCTAAACTGCCGGCGGCAGCCGCGTAGCGGTCTGCCTGGTTCAGGTTTGCATGAAAGGCCCCGTCCAATGCGCAGCGTGATTTTCGAAGAATTCGGGACGCCGTTCCGCGTGCTCACCCTCACCGACCGGCCGATGCCGGAGCCGGGACCGGGGCAGGTGCGCGTCCGCATGGTGCTGTCGCCGATCCACAACCACGACCTGATGATCATCGCCGGCAAGTATGGCTATAAGCCGCAACTGCCCGCCGTTCCGGGCACCGAGGCGGCCGGTGTCGTCGATGCGCTGGGCGAGGGAGTGAGCAATCTCAAGATCGGGCAGCGCGTCTGCGGCGGCGCCAGCGCGACCTGGGCGGAATATTATCTCGCCAATGCGGCAACGTTGGTCCCGCTACCCGATGCGGTGCCGGACGAAACCGCCTGCCAGCTCATCGCCATGCCGCTCAGCACCTTTCGGCTGATCGAGGAACTGGCGGTAAAACCCGGCAACTGGATCATCCAGAATGCCGCCAACGGCGCGGTCGGCAAGCTCCTGGCGCAGTTTTGCGCCGAGCGCGGCGTCAACGTCATCAACCTGGTACGACGCGACGCGGCGGTGGGCGAACTCGAGGCGCTCGGCATCGCCAATGCGGTTTCGACGGCGCAGCCGGATTGGCCGGCGCGGGTCGCGGAACTGACCAAGGGCGCGCCGATCGTGCGCGGCCTCGATTCCGTCGGCGGCACGGCGACGGACCAGTTGCTGGATGTGATGGCCGAGTTGTCGACGCTTTATTTCTTCGGCGCGCTCTCGGGGCAGAAGCTGCTGATCAGCCCAGAGAACATCCTGTACAAGCGCCAAGTCATCAAGGGGTTCTGGGCCGCAAAGCCGACCGATACGGTCAGCCCGCAAGCCATCGGGCAGATGATCGGCGAACTGGTCAAGCGCGCGGCAACCGGCCAATTGCGGCTGCCGGTGGCAGAGGTGTTCGATATTTCGAAGGCCGGCGAGGCGGCTGCGGCCAGCGATGTGCCGGGCCGGGCGGGGAAGATTGCGCTGAGCGCGTAGGCGGGGCGGGCTGCAAGGCCCCCTCCCCAACCCTCCCCACGGAGGGGGAGGGTGCTTCCGGTGTTGGTGGCAAGGGGAGGGCGGGAAGGGGGCGGCTCGGGAAGGGGGCGGCCCATACTCAAACCCCCGAAAGCCAAAACGCCCGCGGCTCCATCGTCCCCTCCCCCTTGCGGTGTGCCTTGGCCGGACGGAACGGAGTTGCAGCGGCAGCCTGACCCCATTCTCGTTTCAGCAAGAACCGCGTACCCCCACCCCCGACCCCTCCCCGCAAGGGGGAGGGAGGCACGGCGGCCGTGCTAGCGGTCCCAGAACCCCTACTTGGCCAATCTGTCGCACTGGACATGCCGCCCCGCTCTGCTAAGGCAGCGCGACACAAACCATGATCGTTGCCCTATGCGTCGCCTGAAGCATTTCCTTGTCCGCCACGAGCCCGCCGGCCGGCAACTTTCCCAGATCAAGGCGGCGGCCGGAGCGACGATCGCCATGACCCTGGTGGGGGCGCTGGCGACCTGGGCTGGGCTGCCGTTGCTGCTCGGGCCGCTCGGGGGCACTGTGGCTCTGGTTTTCACGCAGCCCAATAGTGCGTTGGCGCAGCCGGTCAATATTGTCGGCGGGTACGTGCTCGCGGCGGCGATGACCGCGCTGATGGTCGCGCTATGGCCGGGCCATTGGTGGCTGGCCACAATTTTCGTGGGCGTTGCGGTCGCAGCGATGCTGGCGTTGCGCGTCAGCCATCCGCCGGCGGGTGCCGTGCCGCTGCTGGCCCTGGGCGGTTCGGTGGCGCCAGCGACGCTGTTCGAAACGATTTTGGCCGGAGCGCTCTGCCTGGTGGTCATCGCGCTCATCCACCACCGACTGCCGCCGAAGGTGCAGTATCCGCGGAAGGTGGAGTAAGGGCGGTTGTTATTGCAAGACCCCCTCCCCAACCCTCCCCACAAGGGGGAGGGTGCGGGCTGGTGTTGTGGCAGGGTCGCCGACAAAAACTGGGCCGAAACACCCTCCCCCTTGTGGGGAGGGTCGGGGAGGGGGTGGCCGCACACCCCGCCCCCTCAATCGCTCAGACCAACCCGAACATCTGATCCTGCCGCTGCCGCAGCCGAAACAAGTTCGTTGTGGTGTCGGGCGTGGCATTCCGCGTGGTGAGCAATTCGCCCTTCCTTACCGGCGCCAGCACCTTGCCGCCCTCGAGCAGCCCCACCGGCAGCGCGTGCTTTTCCCGCGCATCGCCAACCGTCATGGTAAAACTGCGGTAGCAGGTCTCGCCGATCGCATCAAAAGTCTCACCCACCGCCAGATCGCGCTTTGCCACCGCGCACACCTCGGCGACCGGCTCGGGCAGCGGCACCATGTCGGGCTTGCCGTAGAGCATGATGCGGGCGCAGGTCAGCGGCACTTCCAGCGAGGTCAAGTGATAGGGGCGGAAGAAGGCGTAGTACGGCCCGGTGCCGATATGCAGATCGTCCATGCGCTCGATGATGCGTGGATGCTCGGCCTCGACGATGACGAAGACGCCGGGTGCCACGCCCTTGCCGACGGTGAAATCGACGACGCCCTTCTTGTAGAGGATCCCGCCATCCTCGCGCGGGATCAAAACCTTGACCATGTCGTCGCGATCCGCCTTCGGGCCGTGCATGCCCGGAACATCGGGCACCAGCCCCGTGGCGTTGGCGATGGCGGCCATTTCCACCATGGTTTTGGAGCCATCGACGAACTCCACCAGCATGCGCGGGTTCATGTTCCGGCGGGTGGCTTCCTCGCGATAGTCATCGGGTACGGCGAAATGATTGAGCGGGTTGTTCTTGCCCTTGCCGGCAGCAACGATGCGCAGCCCGAGCGCCGACGAAAATTCGATCAGTTCCATGCAGGAGGACGGCTCGTCGCCCGCGCCGACACTGTAGATGACGCCGAGCCGATCGGCTTCGTGCTTGAGGTAGGCGCCGATGGTGACGTCGGCCTCGACGTTCATCATCACCAGGTGCTTGCCGTGCTCCATCGCCATCAGGTCGTAATCGGCGGCGACGCCGGGCTTGCCGGTGGCATCGATCACCACGTCGATCTGCGGGTTGGTCACCAATAGCTCGGTCGAGGTGATGGCGATCTTGCCCGCTTCGATAGCCTCGGAAACCTGCGAGGCGGTGTCGGCCTCGCGGGCGTGGCTCTCGTCGCCATAGGCGATCACCATGGCCTCGCGGGCGGTATGCGGGCGGCGGGTGGCGATCGCGGCGATCTCGATGCCGCGCATCAGCGAGCCTTGCGTCACGAGGTCCGTACCCATTTCGCCGGAGCCGATCACGCCGACGCGGATGGGTTTGCCCGCGTCGGCCCGCGCTGCGAGATCGCGCGCCAGGCCGGTCAATTTGACGTTGGTGATCATGCGGCTGGCCTAGCACCGGTTGACCGGGTTTGGAACATAAAAGACACGGAAAACATTGCTCCAATTGTGACGTCCGTGCCAAATGCCGGCGTGGGGGCAGCATGACCGAACAGATCCAGATCGGCGTCGAAGGGCAGTTGGGCGTCGTCACGCTCAACCGGCCCGAAGCGATCAACGCGCTCAACCTTGCAATGATCCAGGCCATCACCGCGGCCCTGACGCAGTGGCGCGACAAGCCGGGCGTGCGGGCCGTGCTGTTCGAGGGGCGCGGCCCACGCGGCTTTTGTGCCGGCGGCGACGTGCGGGCGGTGCGGACGCTGGTGCTGGAGGGCCGGCAGGCCGAGGCCGAGGCGTTCTTTGCTGCCGAATATGGCATGAATTATTTGATCGCGACCTACCCCAAGCCGGTGATCGCGCTGGCGCATGGCGTGGTGATGGGCGGCGGCATCGGCATTGCCGGGCACGCCGATTTCCGCTTCTGCAGCATGGATGCGCGCTATGCCATGCCCGAGGCGGCGATCGGCTTTTTCTCCGATGTCGGGGTCAATGCCATTTTGGCGCGGGCGCCGCTGGAGCGGGCGCTGCTGTTCCTGATGTCGGGCGTCATTGTCGGGACCGCCGACGCCCTGGGCCTGGGGCTGGTGGATTGCGTCGTCGCGCCCGAACGCCTGGCTGAGGTGCGCGCCAGCCTGCTGATCGCAGCCACGGCCGGCGACATCGATACGGCGGTGGTGGGGCTGATGCAGTCCGAAGGGTTGGAGCCGGGCGAAGCCGAACTCGCGGGGTACGCCGAAAGCCTTGCCGGAGCGCTGAAATTGCCGACGGCGGGGGAGATCGTCGCGGCGATCACGGAGGCGGCGCGGGAACGGCCGGAGTTGCAGGCCATCGCAACGGCGCTGGCTGCCCGCTCACCGACCAGTCTTGCCGCAATCCATGCCGCGCATCGGGCCGCGCGCGTCGATCCCGATATTGCCAACGTTTTGGCGCGCGACGTGAAATTGGCGAATTTATTGATTGCGCAGCCGGACTTTGCCGAGGGCGTGCGGGCGGTCTTAGTTGACAAAAATCGGTCTGCGCATTGGCAACCCGCCAATTTTGTCGATGTTGCGCACGAGACTATCGAAAAGGCCCTCTCGGAGGCCCCTCCAATTATCACTTCTTAAACCGTTCCCATGGACATTGTGGCAAGGGCAAATTCCTGGGGGCATTACGTTTATGGCCGGGCCGAAGTCGAACATCGTCGCCTTGCCGGAGGTGGTTGATCTTG
>JAQGKB010000118.1 GCA_028290345.1 Hyphomicrobiales bacterium
GGCTTCGGGCCCGATGCCATCCGCGCCTATATGGAGCGCAATTACGTGGGCAATCACATGGTGATTGCCGCCGCCGGCAATGTCGACCACGACCAGTTGGTCGATATCGCCAATGACCGCTTCCACAATCTGCGCGCCGGCGGCGCACCCGAACCGGAGATGGCCCGCTATGTTGGAGGCGAAGAGCGCCTCGTCTCCGATCACGAGCAGGCCCACATCGTTATCGGCCTGGAGGGCAGGTCCTATAATTCCGATGGCTTCTACGCAGCGCAGGTCCTGGCCTCGATCCTCGGTGGCGGCATGAGCTCGCGCCTGTTCCAGGAAGTGCGCGAAAAGCGCGGTCTCTGCTACTCCGTCTACGCCTTCCATTGGGCGTTCGCCGATAGCGGCGTCTTTGGCGTCGCCGCCTCGACTGGCGAGGAGCAGGTGACCGAACTGGTCCCAGTGGTGCTCGATGAACTGCGCAAGTCGACGCTGAATATCACCGACGAGGAAGTCATCCGCGTCCGCAGCCAGATCCGCGCCGGGCTTTTGATGTCGCTCGAGAGCCCGTCGTCGCGCGCCGGTCAGTTGGCCCGCCAGCAGATCCTCTGGGGCCGTCCGATCCCACTGCAGGAAACCGTCGATCGCATCAATCGCATCACCACCGAGCGCGTAAAGCAGGTGGCGAGCCAGCTTTTCGACTCCGACAGGCTGTCGGTCGCCGGCATCGGTCCGGTTGCAAAACTGCCGGATTATCAAACGATTGCCGCCCGGCTCAAAAACTGAGTGATGATGTGGCCGTGGTCGACGCGCGAGGATACGCCCACTCTGCAAGGCCGCAGGGTGATGCTCCGCGGCCCCCGCTGGTCGGACTATGACGATTGGCGGGCGCTGCGCCGCGGCAGCCGGGAATTCCTGAAGCCGTTCGAGCCGCGCTGGAGCGAGGTCGACCTCAGCCGATCGGTGTTTTCGGCCCGGCTGCGCCGTAATCGCGAGGAAGCGCTGGCCGGCACTGATTTCACTTATTTTATTTTCCTCAACGAGCATGGATCGCCGCGCCTCGTCGGGGGCCTCACCCTCTCCAATATCCGTCGCCGGGCGGCCCAGCACGTGACCTTGGGCTATTGGATGGGCCGCGACTACGCCGGCAAGGGCCTGATGGGCGAGGCCGTCGGCGTCGTATTGCCCTATGTCTTTGAAACGCTTGGTTTGCACCGCATCCACGCGGCCTTCCTGCCGGCCAACATCGCCTCCCGGCGTGTCCTTGAAAAAAACGGATTCCGGGAAGAGGGGTACGCCGAGAACTACCTGCAGATCGATGGGAAGTGGGCCGACCATGTCCTTTTTGGGCTCACGCGTGAGCGTTACGAGGCCGGCAAGCGCCTGCGCTCGCGACCCTAAGCTTGTCGCGCGCGACAAAGGTCTTTACCAAGATCGTTGGTATTAACGGCCTGGAGCCTATTTTGATTCAAACCCGGTCTAAATGCCGATAAACCCACCTCTATCCGTCCGCCGCAGGATCCACTCCCCCTTGATGCGTCATCTGCTCACCATCGCGATGTGTCTGGTGTTGATGCTCGCCGGTGTGCATGCGGCAGTGGCGTTCGAGGTGATCTCCGTCCCCGAGGATGTGAACGCGGTCAACCTGACCAACGTCATCGCGGTCAGCCAGGGCGAGAACGGGCGTATCCAGCTGTCGACCGCGCCGGGGGCCGATGGCATCATCCGCCGCATCGAGGTGCTCGCGTCCGACGCCGGTACCAACCCGAACTGGGCCGTCTTTGCGCTGCGCAATGACTCCGATGTGCAGATCGAACGCCTGCTGGTGGCGCCATTCTTCCGCCTGCCGGGGTCCGGCGTGTTCCGCCCCGACCTTGGCGCCGAGCGCATTAGGGTCCTGACGCCCAGCCAGGGCATTCGCCCGGTCCGCGTCGCCGATGCCGAGGCCGACGTGTTCAACGTCACCCTCGATCCCGGCGCCACCGTCACCTTCATTGCCGAACTCAAGGACGGAACGCTCCCCGAGGCCTACCTCTGGAAGCCGGATGCCTACCGCGATTACGTTAACTCGTTCACCCTGTTCCGCGGCGTGGTGCTTGGTATTTCGAGCCTTGCGGCGGTCTTTCTCACCATCATGTTCGCTGTCAAGGGCCGCGGCATCTTCCCGGCAACCGCCGCGTTCGCCTGGGCCGTGCTGGTCTACCTACTGATCGATTTCGGCGTGCTGGGACGCTTGATTGGCGTCGGCAACGGTGCAATCCAGCCGTTCCGCGCCGCGTCCGAGGCGAGCATCGCCACCACTCTGTTTGGATTCCTGTTCATCTATCTGAACCTGCACCGATGGCATCTGCGCTTCATCCATCTGGCCCTGGCGCTTGCGGCCGTGTTCCTGGCGCTCTTTGCCTTCGCCTTCTTCCAGCCCGCTATTGCGGCGACCGTTGCCCGGCTGGTGCTGGCGCTGCTCGGCATTTCCGGCTTCTTCCTGATCTTGCTGCTGGCGCTACGCGGCTACGATCGCGCCGTGCTGCTGGTGCCGACCTGGATCATCTATATCGCCTGGCTATTCTATTCCTGGCTGGTGGTAACCGGGCAGGTCTCCAACGACGTCGCCCAGCCTGCCGTCGCCGGCGGCCTCGTGCTCATCGTCATGCTTTTGGGCTTCACCTCGGTGCAGCACGCCTTTTCGGACGGGCAGGTCTCGATCGGCACCCTGTCGGAGGTCGAGCGCCGGGCGCTGGCGCTCACCGGCAGTGGCGATTTCGTCTTCGACTGGAATATCGAGCGCGACCGCGTTTCGGTCTCCGATGAACTCTGCACCCGCCTGGGCGAGCGGCGCGGCGCACTGCGCGGCGCCATCAAGCGATGGCTCGATCGCGTCCATCCCGAAGATCGCGACCGCTTCCGTACAGCCTTCGATACACTGGTCGAACTGCGTCGCGGCAAGGTCTCCGCCGATATGCGGATTGCCGCCAGCGACGGCAGCTACCGCACCTTCCGCATGCGCGTAAAGCCGGTGCTCGGCGGCGATACCCAGGTCAACCGTATCGTCGGCACGCTGCAGGACGTGACCGACGATCGGGCGGCACGCGACCGGCTGCTGCATGACGCCGTGCATGACAGCCTCACGGGCCTGCCGAACAAGCAACTGCTGCTCGACCGCTTGGAGCGCGCCCTGATCCGGGCTCGCACTCCGAACGGCACCAAACCTGCCGTTTTTCTCATCGATATCGATCGCTTCATGGAACTCGAGGAGCGCGTCGGCCATTCGGCGGCCGATTCCGTGCTCCTGGCCATTTCGCGGCGCGTCGCCAGGGTGATGCGACCGCTCGATACCGTCGCCCGAATCGCCGGCGACCAGTTCGCGGTGATCCTCGCCTCCGAGCAGGCCGCCGGCAAGATCGCCGAGACCGCCGAGCAGATCCGCAAGGCATTGAAAGCGCCATTCAATTTCGGCGAACGCGACCTGTCGCTCACCGCCTCGATCGGCGTCACCATCTACGACAATACCCCGGCGACCGCCGCCGACGTGCTGCGCGATGCCGAACTGGCAATGTATTACGCCAAGCGCCTGGGCGGCGATCGTATCGAGGCCTATCGCGCTTCGGCCCGCTCCATCACCGCCTACAATAAGACCAATGAGGAAGACCTCGATCGTGGCATCCGGCAGGGCGAACTGCACGTACAGTACCAGCCGATCATGGATATCCATTCCGGCATGATTGCTGGCGCCGAGGCATTGATGCGCTGGGAGCATCCGACCCGCGGCACCGTCAGTCCCGACGAATTCATTCCGCTCGCGGAACGCTCGGGCCTCATCGAGCGGCTTGGCCGGCTTGCCTTCGAACAGGCCGCCAGCCAGATGCGCGATTGGCTGGCCACCATGCCGATCGCGGAGGATTTCTTCCTTTCGGTAAACCTGTCGCCCAGCCAGTTGGCCACCGAGACCCTGCTCAACGACATGCGCGCCCTGGTCAGCGAGCACCGCAGCATCCTGAGCCACCTCAAGCTCGAGATCACCGAGTCCCAGGTGATGACCAACCCGGAACATTCCGCCTATATGCTCGCGACATTGCGGGCGCTCGGCATCGGGCTGGCGCTCGATGATTTCGGCACCGGCCATTCCTCGCTGAGCTATCTGCACCGGTTCCCTATAGACACCATCAAGATACCGGCCCAGTTCGTGCAGATTAGCGACGAGAGCGGCATGGCGCACACACAGGTCCCGATCATCCGCGCCGTGGTGGCGATCGCGACCGAACTTGATATCAACGTCATCGCCGAGGGCGTCGAAACCGTAGACGAGATCGATCGCCTGCGCCAACTCAACTGCCGCTACGCCCAAGGCTTCGCCTTCGGCGCCGCCATGACAGGTCCCGAACTGCAGAAAAAGCTGGCGGCGCAGAGCGCACGCTGAGTTGAGCCTTTGCCGAGACGGCCAATAGGGAGAAGATGGCGCGCTCCGCCCCCATCGGCACCCGCCGCAATGGCAACGCAATCGGCGCGCAGCCTTCACAGTCGCGTGAGCTAGAGGGCGAATAGCCGCTAGACCCGTCGTCCTTTCGCCACTGGCAACCAACAGGGAGGAAGACCATGTCTCACTACGCGTTCATTGCTCCTATCAAGCCCGGAAAAGTCGACGACTGGAAAGATCGCATGCAGGAGATGACGACGACGCGCGCCGCCGAGATGCAAGCGTCGCGGCAACGGTTTGGGCTGGAGAAAGAAGAAGTTTGGCTGCAACACACGCCAATGGGCGATTTTGCGGTCGTTTACCTCGAAGCGCCGGAAGTAGAAGGCGTGCTCTCCAAGATGATGACTTCGCAGGATCCGTTCGACAGCTGGTTCCGCGACAACGTGTTGATCGATGTGCACGGCATGGACCCATCGGCACCGCCGCCGCCAACGAACGAGGCCATCCTCGGGGCGCGTTAGGCCCGTCCGGACACCGAACTCAAGCTGGCCCGGGTGATGCCGAGCCGGCCCAGCGCCACGTCGTAGCGCTTGTCGATCGGGGTCTTGAACAGCAGATCGCGCGAGAACGGCACGGTGAGCCAGCCATTGCCCTGGATTTCTCCCTCGAGCTGGCCCGGGCTCCAGCCACAATAGCCAAGCGCAAAGACCGCGTCCGATGGGGCGTTGCCAAAAGCCATGGCCCTGAGCACATCGAGCGTGGCGGTCAGGCAGATTTCGTCACTGACGGAATAGGAATTGCCATCGCGATAGTAGTCAGGGGAGTGCAGCACGAAGCCGCGCCCGCGCTGGACCGGCCCGCCGCGCAGGACCTCGCGGTTGCGCACCCGTTCCGGCACCCGGATAAGTTCGGCCGTCTCGCCCAGTTCGAGCTCTTCGAGGATATCGGCGAAGCGCATGTCCTCGACGCTCTGGTTGACCACCAGGCCCATCGCGCCCTCATCGCTGTGGCCCACGAGATAGATCACACTGTCGCGGAAGCGCTCGTCGCCCATTTCAGGCATGGCGACCAGGAACTGACCTTTGAGCGAAATCATTGGAGAACGTCCTTCAGCACCTCGGCTGATGGTAATTTAGACCTTGATTGCGGCGGTGCAAAGCCGCCGCCCATCACGAAGCCCTGAACCTCTTGCGTTTTTGCCCGAAAACCCTGCCATATCCCAACATTATGCGTAATTTCATCATATTTGCCACTGCCCTGCTGCTCACTACGCCGGCCTTCGCCGCCGCGACCGATTGGCAGGAAGTGGCGCCGGGCGTGCGCCTGCGGCTCATCGCCGACAATGTACTGAAGCCCGACGGCACCACACTGGCCGGCATCGAAATCGATATGCCCAAGTCGACCAAGACCTATTGGCGGGTCCCGGGCGAGAGCGGCATTCCGACCGAACTCGATCTTGCCGGCTCGGCCGGCGTCGTCGGTCACGCCATCCTGTGGCCGTTTCCCACGTCCGATACGCAGAACGGCTTTCGCGACTACGTCTATTATGGCCCGACGGTGCTGCCGGTGTCGCTGAAGATCGACGCCGCTGCTGCGACGCTGCAGGCCGCGATATTGATGGGAGTCTGCTCCGATGTCTGCGTGCCAGTGCGCGCCAGCTTCGCCCTGCCGCTGGCATTCGGCACCCCCGATGCGGGCCAACGCGTGCGGCTGGCACAGGCTGTCGCGACGACGCCGATCGCCTGGGATGGCGCACCGAACGCCATCGGGCTGGTGCGCTACGATGGCGCCGCCAGGGCGCTCATCGTGCCGGTGACCGACCCGCAGATCGATCCGGCCTCGCTCATCGCCGACGCGGGCCCCGGGGGGCAGCTGTTCGGCGCGCCGCAAAAAAGCCCGGATGGACAGGCAGTTCTCCTGCCGTTACTGGGGACTAACGACGAAAAAGGCTTGGAGAGCCAAGCTATTCGGCTCACATTCATGACCGCAAAGGGACCCTATGAATTGTCCCGGAAGGTGACCGTTGGCGTGGTGACGCCGGCCGGTTAGTACAGTAGTGTCGCCCCCGGTTGAGCGCTTGCGCCAAATCCGATGCGATTGAAAAACGAATAAGCGAGTGGCGCATGATCAGAGCCGGTGACTATATTCCGTCGATCCCCGTAAAGCTGGTCGATGCGAACGGAATTTCCGACGCAAACAGCGAAGCGATCTTGGGGCAGGGCAGGGTTGCTTTCTTCGCGGTCCCGGGCGCCTTCACGCCGACTTGCCATGTCAACCACCTACCTGGCTTCATCGCCAACGCCGAAAAATTGCGCGCGGCCGGTATTACCCGGATCGTCTGCGCAGCGGCGAACGACCGTCACGTCGTCAAGGCTTGGGCAGAAGCTACCGGCGCCATTGGCATCATCGATTTCATCGCCGATGCCAATGCGAACCTTGCCAAGGCTCTCGGCCTCGACAAGCAATTCGCGGACCTCGGCCTGCGCTTTGTGCGCAGCGCCATGCTGATCAGGAACGGGATTGTCGAGGCGGTCTTTCTCGAAGATGCTCCGGGCGTCACCGCCACCGGCGCGCCGGCCATCCTGATGGCGCTCG
>JAQGKB010000121.1 GCA_028290345.1 Hyphomicrobiales bacterium
CATAGCCGGCAGCGTTGACCAGCACGTCGATTGGTCCGGTCTCCTCCGCAAGGGCAGCGATCGCCACGCTTGATCGGACATCGAGCGCCCGCAATTCAGCGCCCTGCAGCCCATCCAACTTGCCAATATCGAGATCGGTCGCCCAGATGATCGCGCCTTCGCTCAGGAAGCTCTCGGCAATCGCGCGCCCAATCCCCTGCCCGGCCGCGGTAATGACGCAAACCTTGCCCGCCAAACGTCCACTCATGTGCTTCCCCCCGGCAACCGTTCGGTGCCATTTTTCCGCCTAGCCCGAAGCAGAACCGCTTACGCGGCGAAAATCAAGCTCTTGGTGGGCGTGCTATGTGGCGGGGCGGGTCCTGGCCTGAGCCAGGACCGCAGTAGCGTACTATTGGTCGACGACCGACCCATCCTTGTGCAGGCGCGTTAGGATTTCGCGCGGCCGGTACGGGAAGTTTTTCACCGCATCGGGACGGAGCGAGACGCCGATCCCTGGCTCGTCGCTGATGGTGAGGAACCCCTCGCCGTCGTGGCGGGCTGCACCGACCAGGAAACTATCCGAATCCGGTCGCTTGTCGGTCACCCCCCATGAATCATTGGGGAATTCCTGCAGCACGAAGTTGGGAGCGGTCGCGGCGATTTGCAGGCAGGCCGCGGTCGACACAGCGCTCAGCGGATTGTGCGGCACGACGCCGGCATGGGAAGCCTCGGCCAAGGCGGCAATCTTGCGCGCGCCGGAAATGCCGCCGACGATGCAGACGTCGGGCCTGACGAGCTGCACGGCGTTGCGGGCGAGCAGCATCTGGAACTCCCAGAGCGACGTCATCCGCTCGCCGGTCGCAATTGGAATGGAGATATTGTCGGCGAAGAAGGCCATCTCGTCGAGATTGTCCGGCGAGCACGGATCCTCGATGAACAGCGGGTAATAGGGCTCGATCGCCCGGCCCAGTTGCACGGCCTCATATGGTGTCATCTGGCGATGGATCTCGATGCAGAGGTCCATTCCGGAACCGGCGATGTCGCGGTACTGGCGCACCGTCTCCACGGCGTCGCCAACCTTTTGAGCATGGGTCTGAAAGTAGGGTTCCTCGCGACGGCTATCGAGGAACGGCGTCAGGTGGCCTACGGCCGTGAAGCCGATCTCCTTGGCCTGCTTGATGCCATTGAACAGCTCTTCCTTGGTTTCGCCGAACACATGGTAATAGGCCCGCGCTTTCTCGCGCACCTTGCCGCCGAGGAGAGCATGGACCGGCGCATCGAAATGCTTGCCGGCTATGTCCCACAGGGCGATGTCGATGGCGCTGATGGCGGCCATGACTGCCGAACCGCGGAAGTGCGCCCAGCGGTACATGTACTGCCAGTGATGTTCGATGCGCAGCGGGTCCTTTCCGAGAAGGTATTCCTTAAAGCGAAACACTGCCCCCGCCGTCGCCTCATGAAATCCCCAGGCCCCACCTTCCCCGAGGCCCACGAGCCCGTTCTCCGTCCGAATTTCGACGAAAAGGTACTTGTCGATCAGAATTGTCTCGACACTTTCGATACGCATTTGAATTTCCCTTGTTTGAAACTGGATTGTCCGCGGCGCTGGATTGTCTAGCGCTCGGAAATCATGGTGACCGCGTCTGGATCGATACGGATTCGGATGGTTGCGCCGGCCGCGGGTGGGTTTCTGGCGGGCAGGTCGGCGCGAAGCTGCACCTCGCCCACCTGCATCAGGCAATTCACGACCGCGCCCAGAAAGTTCACCGAACGGATTTGGGCATCGAAGATGTTCTTGCCCGTTTCACCCTGCGCCACCTGCGCGATGCTTTCGGCGCGGATGCACACCAGCACCGGCCCGCTGGACCTGACCTGGTCCGGCCATGAAAACCGCCCTTCGACAAGCACGCCGCCGGCAAGCCTTGCGAGCGAGCGGTCCCCGCCCGGGCCACTGGCGATTTCCCCTTCGAGGATATTGGCATTGCCGATGAACTCAGCCGCGAACCGGCTGGCCGGTCGATCGTAAAGGTCGCGCGGAGTGCCCGACTGCATCAGTTGCCCATCCTTCATCAGGATGATCCGATCGCTCATCAGCATGGCTTCCGACTGATCGTGGGTGACATAGAGCGAGGTCTTGCCCAGGCGGCGCTGCAGTTCGACAAGTTCGAACCGCATCCGTTCCCGCAGCCCGGCATCGAGATTGCTCAGCGGCTCGTCGAACAGCAGCAGGCGCGGCGAGGTGACAATGGCCCGCGCCAGCGCAACGCGCTGCTGCTGCCCGCCACTCAGTTCGGTGCCAAAGCGACCCGCATAGCCCTCGAGGCCCACCGTCTGCAGCGCCTCGCCAACCTTGGCCTTGATCTGCTCGGCGTCTTCACCGCGCGTGCGCAGCCCGTAGGCGACGTTCTCGAACACCGACATGTGCGGCCACACAGCGTATGACTGGAACACCATGTTGATGCCGCGCTTTTCGGGCGGCACCTCCAGCCCGTCCGCGGCAACGATTTCGCCGCCGATCCGGATGGTGCCAGCCGAAGATGCCTCGAGCCCGGCAATGCACCGCAGCGTCGTCGACTTGCCGCACCCGCTCGGGCCGAGCAGCGAGACGAACTCGCCATCCTCGACCATGAAGGAGATGTCGCGGACTGCGGTCACGGAGCCATATTTGACGAACAGATTTTCAACGCTTAGCTGAGCCAAGGCATTCCTCCACAAATCCGCATGATTGCCGCTAGCCGTTCTGGGACAGTTTCACGCGCAGCAGGTACCGGCCGGCCAGAATTCCGGTGATCAGGATCGCCGTCTGCAGCAGGCCGATGATGGCGGCGCTCTGGACGTTTCCGAATTCCAGATAGTCCCACGACATCACCGACAATACCTTGTTGCTGGCTGACGACAGCAGCACCGCCGCACTGATCTCCCGGACCGAAAAGATGAACACCAGCACCCAGGCTGCAAGCACGCCGGGCCGGATCAGCTTGAAGGTGATCTGGGACGCCGTTCGCCAGTGCGAGGCGCCGCACATCGCGGAGGCCTCCTCGAGCGATTTGTCGATCTGGATGATCGAGGTGTCGATCATCCGGTACGCGAAAGGAACGTAGGAAGCGACGAAAGCAACGATCAAAACCCAGATCGTCCCGTAGGCCGGGG
>JAQGKB010000138.1 GCA_028290345.1 Hyphomicrobiales bacterium
CTGCTTGTAACTCCCTTCAGTCATCGGCTGCTCCTTGCGTTCTTTCGAGTAGAGAGTACCGCCAGGTGAACGCAGCCGACTAGTACAGATTCAGTAGCTTGTTTGCTTCAGTTCCTGAACTGGCGCCATGAGGCCAAGGGGCGGACAACAGGGGCACTCGATCCAGGGAGTTCGCAATGTCCTCAGCTCAGACCATCAACGGTCGCATATCGCCATCTGCGGCCACCGACTTGGCAGAACGGCTCTCCGGCACCTGCCACCTGCCGGGGGACCCCGCCTACGAATCATGTTGTGCCATCTGGAACGGCATGATCGAGAAGCGGCCCGCGGTGGTGGTGCGGCCTGCCAGCGAGGCGGATGTATCGGCCACGGCCGCCTTTGCCAAGGACAATAGCCTGCCGCTCTCCGTGCGCGGTGGTGGGCACAATGTGGCGGGCGCCGCACTCAGCGATGGCGGCATCACCATTGACATGAGCCAGCGCCGCACGGTCACAGTGGATGCGAACACCATGCTGGTGCGGGTCGAGGCGGGCGCCACATGGAAGGATGTGGACGCTGCGACCCAGCCGCATGGCATCGTCGTGCCCTCCGGCATCATCTCGGCCACCGGTGTCGCCGGGCTGGCGCTGGGCGGCGGTTTCGGCTGGACGTCGAGACGGTTCGGCTTCACCGCCGACAATATCGTGTCGGCGAGGGTGGTCACTGCCGATGGGGAGGCGCGCACCGCCAGCGCCACCGAGAATGCCGACCTCTATTGGGCGCTGCGGGGGGGTGGCGTGAATTTCGCGGTGGTGACCGAGTTCACGTTCCGGGGCCATCGGCACGGTCCTGAGGTGCTGGCCGGAATGGTCGTACACCCCTTCGAAGCGGCAAGGGAGGTCATAGACTTCTATGTGCAGCTCACCACGGCGGCGCCGGACGAGCTGACGTGCCTTCTGGTGCTGAGGAAGGCGCCGCCCGCGCCGTGGATACCGGAGGCATACCACGGCCAGCCGATCGCCGGGATCGTCGCGCACTGGACCGGCAGCCCCGACGCGGGAGCGGCGACAATGCAGCGGCTCAAGGACTTCGGCGAGCCGGTGGCGGATACCATCGTGCCCAAGAGCTTCGTGAGCTTCCAGAGCTTTCTGGATGGGGGACAACCGTTCGGACGCCGCTACTACTGGAAGTCGGACGACGCCAGGGAGATCGGCGGTGGACTGGCAACAGAGCTGTGCTGTGCCGCGGAGGCCATTACCTCGCCGTTCTCGGCGATCCTCTGCATGCATATGGGCGGCGCCCCGGCGCGCATCCCGCTCGGCGACACCGCGGTCGGCATCCGGCGGGCGCAGTATGGCCTCGTTTTCCAGGGCGCCTGGACGAATCCGGCCGAGGACGCACAACACATTGCCTGGGCCCGCAACTCGGTTGCCTTGGTCAGGCCTTTCACCTCCGGCTCGACTTATGTCAATTTCATCACTGCCGACGAGGGGCCGGCGCGCGTGCCGGGCGCCTATGCCGACGAGACATTCCGGCGGCTCCGTCAGATCAAGACCACGTACGACCCGCAGAACCTGTTCGGTGGCACCCTCAATATTCCACCGGCTGCCTGATCATGACGTCGCCTGTGGGGCCATCACATATCGCTCTTGGACGCTGCGGGAGGTCAAATTCGGGATCGCGCCCAGCACGAAGAAGCCGGCGATCACCCAAATTCCGACTGATGCTACCCGCTCAGGTAGCATCGAAACCAGACCTGCTCGATCGAGCGCAATCAAGAACTGCGCTCCAGCGGCCAGAGCTCCCGGATCGTCTCGGGTCCTGCCGCAGGCGGTCCTGCACACAGGCGCGCTCAAGTCATTTCCGGGCGCGTCAGCTCAGGCTCCGGTGAACAATGCGTGCTGAGCCGCGAGGCTGTTCCCAACCATTTCGAAGAACGCGCGCACACGCGCGGTCTTTCGCAGGTCGGCGTGAGTGACGATCCACAGCTCCCGAGTGAGCTCTCGAATCGGGGTTCCGAAGGCGCGCGCCAATCCCGGGTCGACATCGCCAAGATAACAGGGGAGCAGCGCCAAACCAACACCGGCACGCGCAGCGGCGAGCTGGTTCATGATGCTCGAGGCGCGGTAGACCACGCGCCCCTCAGGCACGTGCTCCCTTAGCCAATCAGCCGCCGCGATCCGGCTTTCGGCGCCCCAGGAGATGATGCCGCGCTGGCCAATGCTCGCGATGCCGTCAAGCAACCCCTCCTGCTGCACTCGATCCGCGCCGGCGTAGAGCGCCCAGGCCACATCGACCAGTTTTCGCCCGAAGAGATCTGGCTCATTCGGCGAGTCGCGTAGCGCGATGTCGGCCTCACGGCGCGACAGGCTCAGTACCCGATCGTCGGCGATCAGCTCGACGACGATGCCGGGGTAGGCCTCCCGAAACTGGGCAAGGTGCGCGGAGAGGACGCTATATGCGAGCGGCTCCGGCGCTGTGACCCGTAGCACGCCGGTGGGCCGCGCGTCGCTGCCAAGGACCTCTCGATCGAGCGTCATCACCTCCGTCTCAATCTGCTCCGCGGTCGCGGCAAATCGGTCGCCTTCCTTGGTGACCGCGTAGGCGCCACCCGGCAATCGGTCGAACAGCCGTACACCGATCTTTTCTTCGATTGCATTGAGGCGGCGGAAGGCCGTCGAATGGTCTACGCCGAGAGCAGATGCGGCGCCTCCGAGGCGACCGGTGCGCGCAATGGCGAGCACCAGCTTAAGGTCGTTCCAATTCTCCATGAGAGGCTCTCTAGCACCCGCCGTACTTGCAGTCACGCAAACGGAGTTGGCAATTTCACAATTGGGATTGCACAGATACCGAGAGTAGGTTCCAGGCATTCCAAACCTGGAGACTGATCATGAAGCTCTATTATCACCCTTGGGCCTGCTCTCTTGCGCCCGCCATTGCCGCCGCCGAAGCCGGCATTGCACTCGATCTCGTTCACGTCGACATCCTCAAGGACCCGCATACGTTGCCGGACGGCAGCCTCTATTCCGCGGTCAATCCGCGCCACTATGTGCCGGTGCTGGTCCGTGAGAACGGCGAGCCGCTGAGCGAAGTGGCGGCGATCTTGCAATACCTTGCCGATCGCGAGCCTGGGCACCTGGCTCCTCTGCCTGCAGCGCCCGAACGCATTGAGCTCCAGCAATGGTTGACCTTCATCGGAACAGAACTGCACAAGATGTACTCGCCTTGGCTGTTGCACCCGGAAGTCGGTGAACTCGCGCAGGAATATGCGCGCAGCAAGATCGCCAATCGCTATGCTTTCATCGACCGACATCTCGCCGGAAGGGATTACCTGCTGGGCACGTTCACTGTCGCCGACGCGTATCTGTTCGTTCCAGTGAACTGGGCGGCGGGCGCGAAAACCCCGCTGGGGGACTTTCCGAACATCGGCGCCTGGTTCAAACGGATGAAGGCACGGCCAGCGGTCCAGGACGCATTCCGCGCTCACTCTGCTACGCCGAAGCTGCTCGCGGCCTAGGACGGTGGGTTCGCCGTTCGGCGTTCCCTGAGTGCGTCAACGAGGCCGTCGTTCCGGCGACATATTGCAATACTGCGCTGGTTCAACTGCGCCAGCGCAGCACCGCGTTCAGACGCTTTCGGGCAGGAGTGAACGCCGCACAGCCGCTGGTTGGCAAATGCCGGCCTGGCGCCAGAGGTGGCTGAACACGATCCCATCCCCGAACTCGACCGTTAAACCCCTTTTACGCCAATGCTACTAGGTCTCAAGGGTGGGAGAGTAGGTCGCTGCCAGGTCTGCCAAAAACATCTGATCTCTTCGACTAGAAATTCAAAAGCCCGTCACTCAAAAAGGTGGCGGGGTTTTGCTATTGCGGAGTGGACATCAGTCCCGCGGCCGCGGCTGAAAACGTGCCATGAATGGCCTCGATATTGCCGCGTGCGCCGGCTTTCGCCCAGACCGCCATGGTCTCGAGCAGGCCACCCGTCAGGAAAGCTACCGCATCGTCACCCGGATCGGCGCCCAGCCGATCGAGATCCCGGCGGATCAGGTCCGCGATGAGCGTGCTGAGCCTCGCTTCCACCAGACGACCTCCCGTGCCGTCGAGCAGGGCCGCATACAGGCCGGCATGCGCCTTGGCGTGCAGCAGCAGCGGGCGAAGGAAGGAGAACCGCTCGGGTCCGCGATTCGCCATGTGCTTGTCGAGCTCCTGGCGCAGACGCTCGAAGCCGAATTCCAGCAGCGCCTCCTTGCTTGGAAACCGCGCATAGAAGGTAGAGCGCCCGACATCGGCCGAATCGAGCACATCTTGAACCGTCGTCGCCTCGTAGCCCTTGGTCACGATGAGTGCGACGAGAGCGCTATAGAGGGCCTCTTGGGTCTTCCTTATCCGCCGGTCGATCATTCTGCATCCTGTTCCAGCACAGATTCAGCCTCCCTGTCCGATACGGCACTCGGGCAGGCCCAAACTCTCTTGCGTTATAGAACAGCATGTTCTGTATAGGACGATCTGTTCATTCTCAAGGAGATTTCTCGTGGCTGCCCTTTCCAATCGCCAACTCCGGCATCTGTCGCTTGCCACCCTTTTGGCCACTCTGGCCGTGACCGGTGTTCACCACGTCTTCCGGCTGGGGCCCGAACTCATCGTTCCCGTCGCCGTTGGCGTTGTTCTTCCAATTGTGCTCCTCGCCGTTTACCGCCGCACCGGCCGACGTGCCGCGCTGATCGCCTATGCAGTTTATGCCGGCCTGATCGTGTTCTGGTTCGGATTCCTCGACGGGTTTCTCGATCATACTGTCAAAGCAGTGGGCCTCGACAACATCACCTTCCTCCCTGGCAGCAACGCCGAGGTCATCGCCACGGTCTATTCGCTGTGGTCCGAGGTCGCCACCACCAGGTTCTATGAATGGACGGGTGTGGCGAGCGCCGCGCTGGCCTTGGCGACCCTGGTCTCCACTTCGGTCTACCTGCTCGCCGAGCTGACGCCGGACGGCTCACGCCACCGCATTTCTGCGTGAGATCACGGGCAATCGTTGCGATTTTTCGGCAACGCCGGTTCCGCAAGGGCCGGCGTTTTTGCTTCTGGGGATTTCGGCACCGGTGTCCGCTCTGCGGCCGACAGTGGACTGTCCGCTGCTAGGACACCCACGCGAAAAGCGGACACGCGACCACCTGGTGCCAAGGTTAGGGATTGGCGAAAAGCGGAGTATTTGCGTCCGG
>JAQGKB010000151.1 GCA_028290345.1 Hyphomicrobiales bacterium
GCCGGTATCGACGATATCCTCGACCACCAGCACGTCGCGGCCTTCGATCTCGCCGCGCAGATCCTTGAGGATGCGCACTTCGCGGCTGGATTCGGTCGCATTGCCGTAGGATGAGACCTCGAGGAAATCCACTTCCACCGGCAGGTCCAGCTCGCGCGCCAGGTCGGCGATGAAGATGAACGAGCCGCGCAGCAGCCCGACGACGACCAGCTTTTCCGTACCCTGATAGTGGTCGGAAATCTCGCGCGCCAGCGCTTCCACCCGCGCCGCGATGGCCTTGGCCGAGATCAGTTCGTCGATTGCATAGCTTGTTGCGGTCATTTTAGCCCAGACGCCTCTCCGATGCCCTGCACCCGATACAGCAAGCCCGTCCCAAAGCAAAGAACGCGCTCGGTTCAGTTCGCCCGATGGCGCGCGAGTGCCTTGTCTTCTGCCGAAATGCGGATGGCCAAAACCAGCGCGTTCAACACCGAAAACACCAGCGCGACATATGGCAGGCCGAGGACGAGCGGCACGACAATCAGTTCGGCGACCACCAACATATAGTTGGGATGCGGGACGTACCGATAGGGCCCGCGTTTCACCAATGGCTCGTCGATGATGATGATCCGCGTCGTCCAGCGCGAGCCCAGGCTCGCGAGGATCCATGTGCGGAAAATCTGCAGCAATGCGTAGACTGCGAGCCAGGGCAGCGCCACCGGCGAACGCCAGCCAAAGACCAGAAGCGCGACGATCAGCGCGGCGTGCAGCGTCACGATCAATGGATAGTGCGCCGCGCCGACCTCACGCCCTCCCCGCGCCAGTAAAAGGGCGGTGTTCCGGCGTGCCAACCACAGTTCGGCCAGCCGCTGCAGGATGACGAAGCCGATGAACAGCAATGCCGCGGGCGAAACTGCATCCATGGCTATTCGAACCGGATGGGCAGCATCGAGGCGGTGAAGCCCGGCCCAAGCGCCGCGAGCATCATGTTGCCCTTGAGCCCGGACTCGGCGACCCGCTGCAGCACGAACAGCGCGGTCGGCGCCGACATGTTGCCGTAGTCGCGCAGCACGCTACGTTCGTGATCGAGCACGCCCTGCTCCAGGTGCAGCGCGCTTTCGATGGCATCCACCACCTTTGCCCCGCCCGGATGGCAGATCATGCGACGGAGCGAACCGAGATCGAGCCCCATCCGCTCAAGCGCCGTCTCGACGGCAGCAGCGAAATTATCCTTCACGAACGCCGGGATCGAGCGGTCGAACACCACGCCGAAACCATCGGCATCCACTTCCCAGCCCATGATCGGCAGCGTATCGGGCCAGGTGTGCTCCTGCCCCTCCCCTAGAATGGCGCCCTGCCGGCCATCGGTAGAAATGCACGCAGCCGCAGCGCCGTCGCCGAAGAGGACGGTGGCGATGATGTCGGCCTTCTGCAGGCGATCGGCCCGGAACGCCAAGGTGCATGCTTCGACGCACACCAGCAGCACCTTGCTCCCTGGAGCTACCGCCGCCAGCCTCGCGGCAAGCGACAGGCCAGTGACCCCGCCCGCGCAGCCGAGGCCGAACACCGGAACCCGGCGAACGTCCGACCGAAAGCCCATCTGCTGCATCGCTCGGGCTTCGAGCGTCGGCGTGGCGATGCCCGTAGACGACACGGTGACGATGGTATCGATCTCGTCTGGTCGCAGGCCGGAAGCATCGAGCGCCTGCCGGGCGGCGGCGATGAAGAGGCTCGTGGCGCCTTCGAGATATGCCTTGGTGCGGGCCGGCCAATCCTTGGCTTGCTCGAACCATTCGAACGGCACCACCGAGTAGCGGCGGTCGATCCCCGAATTCTCGAACGATTTGGACAGCCGCTCGAACTCAGGGTAGCGCGCGCCCAGAATGCGGCTGGCAACCTGCTTGACCATATCCTGAGGCAGTTCATGCGGCGGCACGGCAGTGCCCAACCCAAGCAGGCGGGGCGGCGAGACAAAATGGGTATTCACTAACGTGGCTCACTTTTTAGATAGCTGGCCACGATGACGGGAGAAACACCAAGGGACCTGATAGCGACAACACCGCAGTCCGGGTCTTATTGCATGGCCCCACAATCAATTGAAAGTGAACGATTTAAATTCGCGCGCGCGTCCACAGTCGGTCGACTCGCCCCTGCGACATCGTTGACCACGCTTTTCGCCGATTGGCCCATTGCTTCGGGATTCGTTGTTTCGTACCGTTATAATGTAACGAAGCGCTGCTTTGCCCAATACCGCTATTGGAACGGTCACTAGGCCGAAGGAGCGCCTCCTACCACACCATAGAAACGCCGCGGGCTCGGGAAGCGCCGACTGCGACGCACCGATCCCCCATCCCCTGCTGGAGATCTCCCTACAAATGTCCAAGACTAAATCGCTAGCGGGCGCGGCCCTCGTCGGCCTCGTTCTCGTAACCGTGCCCACCGGCGTGTTCGCGGCCGACCTAACGCAACCAGTTGCTCCGGCAAAAGCCGAAAGTCCGTTCGACGTCGCATTCTCGATCACTACGACCAGCGACTACATCGGCCGCGGCATCAGCCAGACCAATCGCAATCCCGCTCTGCAGGGCACTCTCGAAGTCGACTACGACAAGTTTTACGCGAGCCTGTTTGCATCCAATGTCGATCCGGCAATTCTCTCGGGCGCCCATCTCGAAACCGACTGGGCGTTCGGCATCCGGCCGGTGGTCGGGCCTCTATCGCTCGATCTGGGCTATGTCTGGTACATCTATGACAAGTCGGCTGCCAACGGCAGCGAGGCCTACATCAAGGCGTCGGTAAACCCGGTCGATCCGCTGACCATCGGCGGCTCGCTCTTCGTCAGCCCGCTGACGTCGGCGGTCTATTCCGAAGCCAATGCCGCCTACAAGCTGCCGAACAATTTCTCGCTTTCCGCAGCGGTCGGCGCCGTCAGCAACACTGCAGTGCCCTATACCACCTGGAACGCCGGCATCTCGTGGAAGCCGATCGATCCGGTTACGCTCGACGTGCGCTACTACAGCTCAAATCTCAGCAGTGCGGATTGCACGACGCTTACCACGAGCGGGGCGGTCTGCGACACCCGGATCGTCGGGACCCTGTCGTTCGCCTCGACCGCCAAGACGCTCGGGCTCTTCAACTAGCGCGCCTCGCATGCCCGCCGGGCCCCGCTTTGGGGACCCGGCCGGCGGCAGCGATCAGTCCTCTGCCGCCATGGTTTTCTTGAACTGCGGCAGGTGCTTCTGTTGAGCCTCGATCATCCGCTCGCGATAAATGCCGTAGATCACGTCGGTGTCGTGCAGCGTTACACCGGCAATGGTCGGCGACGCGAAGACCGGCAGCTCGATGCCGCGATCGGCCAGCTTTTGCGCCGATTGGGCGATGACCTCATGCATCATGATCATCGCAAGGACCGTGGACGAACCCGAAACCGGGCGGCTCCAGCCCTTCACCGGCACAATCGCGTCTTCGATCGGCGCCCCGGTGTCGATGACGATGTCGGCGGCATCGGCCAGGCGCTTGCCCGACGAGTGGGTCGCCGGCTTGTCGAGATTGGCCTTGGCAGTGATCACCACCACGGTGAGGCCGCGCTTCTTGGCATAGATTGCGGCATCGATGCCCGAGGCATTACGGCCGGAATGGCCGAAGATGACGATGGTGTCGCCGGCATTTAGCGGCTGGTGGTCGAGGAATTTCTCTGCGTATTTCTCGGTGCGCTCGAGCCACAGCAGCTCGCGCACGCCGCCTGCGCCAAGCACGTTGTGCCACATGACGCGCGGATCGGTCAGCGGGTTGAAGCCGACGTAGGAGCCGTAGCGCGGAAAGGTCTCCTGCACCGGCAGCACCGAATGGCCCGAACCGTAAAGATGCACGAGGCCCTTGTTGGCAAGCGTCTCCGCGACGGCGGACGAGGCCTTCTCGAAAGCCTCGGCATTGGCATTGCCGGCCTGTTCGGCGAGCTTGAGCAACTTGCTGATATAGAGCGTAGACATGGTCGAGCCTTTCAAAGCTTGTTCAGATGTAAAGGGTTGAGCGGATTTCGTAGCGGTCGGCCCGCATGGTCGAGACGGTGAATTCGAAGGGGCCGCGTGCATCGAAGGCGATGCGCTGCACCACGAAGGCGGGGGTGCCGGCCGGCAATTGAATGAGTTCGGCATCCTCTTCAGCCACAAGTCCGACGCGATACACTTCGTGCGCCTCCACCGGTTCGATGCCGTAATGCGAGCGGAGCGTCGTGTAGAGCGAGCCGACCTCCAGCGCCCTTTCGAACAGCCCCGGCACGCGAGCGACGGGCAGGTGCGCGGTCTGGATGCCGATCGGGGAATTGTTGCCGAGCCGCAGCCGGCGCAGCTTTACCAACGGCTCACCGAGCGGGATTTCGAGCGCATCGGCGATATCGGCGGGCGCCAGGATGATTTCGGCGTCGAGCAGCTTCGTGCCGACGACGAGCCCGAGGGTCGCCATTTCCTCGGTAAAGCTGGTGAGCCCGCGCGCGCCCGCCACGACCGTAGCGCTGCGCACAAACGTGCCGCGGCCGTGCTCGCGCCGCAATAGCCCCGCCTCCTCGAGATTGCGCAAGGCATGCCGCACCGTGATGCGCGAGATTCCGAGCATGGCGCCAAGCCGATCCTCATTGGGAATTTGCGTACCCGTCGCCCACTCACCTTTTTCGATCAGGGCGCGCAGCGAGGTCTCGGCCTGATGCCACAAGGGCTCGGGGCGCCGGCGGTCGGGTTTCACGAAATCAGGCATTGCTTCCATCACCATTTCCCCAATCGCGGCCGCGGCTTCCCGCAAAGGCCGCGCCGACAAGGCCCGCACGCGAGCCGAACGTGCCGGGTTTAACGGTGATTCCTCGAAGATGTCGTGGCAATTGGCGTCGCAGCGCAACGAGCAGCGGCGGCACCAGCACATCGGCCCCGCCCGCCACGCCGCCGGCGAGAATGACCGTCTCTGGGTCCAGCAAGGCGACCGCGCCGGCAAGCGTGGTGCCGAGCGCCCGCATCGGCGTTTCGAGCGCGGCGAGCGCCGGCTCGCTGCCGCTGCGGGCAGCAGCGATCAGGCCGGCGCCGTCGCCAAGCCCGATCGTCTGGGCGGCTGCATCGAGGACGCGTCCGGAAGCATGACGCTCGAGCCAGCCGCTGCGATCCTCGCCCGGATCGTTGACATCGGCGGCCGCCCAGCCGAACGAGCAGGCCCCGCCATTGCTGCCCCGAACGATGCGGCCACCGGCCAGCACCGCCGACCCGATCCCAGTTCCGATCGCCAGCAGGATGGCATCGTCCATCCCCTTGGCCGATCCCGCCGCGACCTCCGCCAGCAGTGCGAACTGGGCATCGTTGCCGAGTGCGATTTCGATGCCGGGAAACAGCAGGCCCAAATCATTGCCGTCGAGATAGCCAAGGTTTGGGACCCAACTGGCCACGGTGCCGCGCGCAAGCCCGGGAATTCCAAGGCCGAGGCGCCCAGCCTGATGCTCGAACAACAGCCCGCCCACCATCTCGGTGAATGCGGCCAGAGTGCCGGGTGCCGTCCACTCGCCCAGGGACGCTACCGCGGCTGGGTTCGAGCTGTCCGCAAGGCCAGCGCGCAGGCGCGTCCCGCCCAGATCGATGGCGAGGACCGCGCTCATCCCTTGACCCCCGAGGAGACGATGCTGTCGACGAAAAAGCGCTGCAGCAGCACGAAAAGGATCAGCGGCGGCAACACGGCCAACGTCGCGCCGGCCATGACGAGGCCGGTATTCATCGCGCCGCGATTGTAGCTCAACAGCCGGCTGAGGCTGATGACGATGGGATACTGGTCGCTATTGCCCTGCAACACGGTGAGCGGCCAGAGATAGCTGTTCCACTGATAGACGAACGCGAACAGCGCCAGCGCCGCGATAGCCGGAACCACGCTTGGCGCTACGATCTGGAACACCACCCTGAGTTCGGACGCGCCATCGATCCGCGCCGCATCCAGCAGTTCGTCCGGCACGCCGGCGATGAACTGGCGCATCAGGAATATGCCGAAGGCGTTGGCAAGGTTCGGCGCGATGACCCCGGCCAGGCTGGCGTTGAGCCCCAGATAGCCAACGATACGATAGAGCGGGATCAGCGTCACGATGGGCGGCAGGAACATGGTGGCGATCATCAACGCAAACAGCGTGTTGCGGCCGACGAACGCGTATTTGGCGAACGCAAAGCCGGCCATCAGGCTGGTGACGAGGATCGCCGCCGTGCAGATCAGCGCGATCACGGCCGAGTTGAGGAACGAGCGGCCGACATTGATGACGCCGGAAACTTGCGTATAGGCGTCGAGGTTCGGGTGTGCCGGCAGCCAGACCGGCGGCACCGACATGGTCTCCTGCGGGGTCTTGAGGCTGGTCAGCAGCATCCAGAGCAGCGGGAAGGCAGCGATCACGGCGCTGAGAAGGATCAGCGTAAAGATGATCGCCTTCGAGAGCGTGATGCCGCTGCCGATCGGGCGCTCGCGGCGGCGGGCAATGGCGGCAGGCAGCGTGACGGTGCTCATGCCTTCGCTCCCCGCCGCGAGAACGCAAACAGCGCGACGATCGCAACCACCAGCGACAGCATCAGCGTCACCGCCATCGCAGAGCCCAGCCCGCCCTGCGCGCGCTCGATACCGACGCGGCGGATATGATAGGTCAAAACGTTGGTGGAATTGACCGGCCCACCCTGGGTGATGAGGGCCACCGGCTCGAACACTTGCACCGCATTGATGATGGCGATGACGGCACTGAACAGCAGCGTATTGTTCAGCAGCGGCAGGGTGATGCGCCAGAATTGCTGATCCTTGCGGGCGCCGTCGATCTGCGCCGCCTCGTACAGCGTTGCCGGAATCTGGGTCAGCCCGGCAACCACCAGCACGGTGAAATAGCCGACCTGTTGCCAGACATTGAGCAGCACGATCGAAACCAGCGCCGTGCGTGGCGAGGAGAGCCAGGTCTGCGGCCCGATGCCGATCCAGCCGAAGATCTGGTTGATCGGCCCCTCCGTCGGCGAATAAAGTTTTGAGAACACCAGCGCCACGGCGATCATCGGCACCATGTAGGTGGAAAACAGCACAGTCCGCAGCAGGACGCCGCCCGGCACGGCCCGCTGGTAGACCAGCAGTCCCAGGCAGACCGAGAGCGGCTGGATGATCACCACCGACAGGCCGGTATAGATCGCAGTGTTCACCAGGGCCGTCTTGAAGTCGCGGCCAATGGACGAATTGCTGAATATTTCGAAGAAATTGCTCGGCCCCACGAAGCGCGCCGTCTCGAAGCCGGTCTGCGTCGACCAATCCTGAAAGCTCAGCCAGATGGTGAGCAACATCGGCAGGACACCAAAAATCGCGATCAGCCCGATCGCTGGGCCCAGCAAGATGATCAAGGGCCCGCCAAAGCGCTCCAGCATCGGGACAAGCTGACGCTTTGGCCGATGGCCGGCGGAGACCTGCATTTGCGCTGCTCCGCCGACCATCATCGTCACTGTGCGGCGCGCGCCAGGATTTCAGTCGCATCGGCCTGTGCGTTCTTCTGCGCATCGGCGGCGCTGAGTTGGCCGAACTGCAGGGCCTCAAGCGACTTCTGCAGCGCTTCCGAGAACTCCTGCCCACCCAGCACCACCGGGAACGGCTTGGCGTTGGCGAGCGTATCGAGATAACCCTTGAGGAACGGATCGGCGAGCTTGTCCTTGAACGCCGCGACGTCGGAGGTGCGCGACGGCAGGATGCCCATCGAGATCAGCATATCGCCCATGGCCGAGCCGCCGTTCGGGCCCGATTGCGGGCCGTTGAGCCAGGCGAGAAAGTCCCAGGCCGCCTTCTGTTCGTCAGCACTGGCCTTGGCGTTGACCACGGTCATCCACGAATAGGAGATCGAGCGCGGCATGTCGCCCATCGGCCCCACCGGGATCGGCGCGGTGGCAATGTCGGCGAACTTATCGCCCATACCGGCCTTGAGTGCACTTTCCCACCAATTGGCCATGATGATCATCCCGGTCTTGCCGGAAACGAAGTTATCGAGGAACGGGCCAGTGGTATTGGCATCGGCGGTGCCCATCGCAGGATCCGAGTAGCCGGATTTGATCAGCTTTTCGTAGAGCTCGAACGTCTGCTTGGCGTTGTCGCTGTCGAGTTTTGGCTTGCCATCGGCGATCAGTTCGCCGCCGTTCGAGACCAACAGCGACGAGAAGGGATGCAGCACCCCCGCGGCCCAGGAATTGATCATCCCAAAGCCCTGCTGGCCCTTGCCCTTGTCGGTCAAAAGCTTCGCGTCCGCGAGGAATTCATCCCAGGTCTTTGGAGCCTGCTTGATACCCGCCGCCTCGAACAGCTTCTTGTTATAATTGAGCGCATAGACGTCGATTTCGTTGGGCACGCCGTAAAGCGTGCCATCGATGGAGGCCGCACTGACCACCGC